>JBBDSD010000135.1:0-8822 GCA_040905065.1 Trueperaceae bacterium
TCCTCGTCCGGGCCTCGATCGAGCGGCACCGGTCCGAGTCCACCCCGCCGCCCGACCTGCGGATCCGTGGGCTCGGCAAACGGTTCGGCCCTACCGTCGCGTTGGACGGTGTCGACCTCGAGGTGCCCGGTGGGGCGCTGGTCTGCTTCCTGGGGCCGTCCGGTTGCGGCAAGACCACGCTACTGCGCGTGATCGCGGGGCTGGAGGAGCCGAGCGAAGGCACCGTCCAGTTGGGCGAGCGGGACCTGACGCGCGTGCCGGTCCACCGGCGCGGCGTGGGCATGGTGTTCCAGTCGTACGCGCTGTTTCCGCACCTCACGGTGGCCGAGAACGTGGCGTACGGCCTCCGCATCCGCGGCGTGCCGAAGCGTCAGCGCCGCGCCCGCGCGAACGAACTGCTCGCGCTCGTGAAGCTGCCGGACGTCGGTCCGCGCCGCGTGGGCGAGCTTTCCGGCGGCCAGCGGCAACGGGTCGCCATGGCCCGCGCGCTGGCTCTCGATCCGGAACTGTTCCTGCTGGACGAACCGCTCTCCGCGCTGGACGCCAAGCTGCGCGAAGGGATGCAGGTCGAGCTGCGGCGCTTGCAACGCGAACTGGGCATCACCACCGTCATCGTCACGCACGATCAGGAGGAGGCGATGACGATGGCGGACCGGGTGGTCGTGATGGGGGAGAACCGGGTGCAGCAGGTCGGGCCGCCGCTCGAGGTGTACCGCCACCCCGTCAACCGTTTCGTCGCCGATTTCCTCGGCAGCAACAACTTCCTGCCCGGACGCGTTTTGGACGGCGGCGAGGTCGAGGTGCTGGGCCTGCGCGTTCAGATCGCCGACACCCCGAGCGAACGCGAGGGCGGGGGGCCGCCCGCGACCGGTTTCGATGTCACCGTCGCCGTCCGCCCCGAGAACCTGAAGTTGTCCGTCGAGAAGCCGTCCGGTCCCGCCGTGCCCGGCACCGTCGACTTCGTGCGCGACCTCGGTCGCCTGGTCGAGACCCGCGTTCGCGTCGGCGAGCACGAACTGATCGTCAGCGGGCACGACGCGCCGCACGAGGGCGACGAGGCGTGGGTAATGCTGCCCACGTCCGGCGTCGTGGTGCTGCGGTCGTGAGCGACGCCGGTCCCGGAGCGGCAGGCGCGCCGCCCCGTGGCGAGCGAGACGGTGCCTGGCCGCACCTGCTGCTGGCCTGGCCGGCGCTGGCGTTGGCGGTGCTGTTCCTGGTGCCGCTGGGCACCATCATCGCGCTCGGCTTCTTCCGGAGGGTGCAGGCCGGCTTCTTCGAGGTCGACTTCGTCACCGCCAACTACGCCCGCGCGCTGGACGGCTTCCACCTGGAGCGGCTCTGGATCACCGTGCTGCTGGCCGCGCTGGCCACCGTGATCTGCCTGGCGGCGGCGGTGCCGTTCACCTACCTGCTGACGCGCCGGCCCCGCCGGGCGCAGGTGCCGTACCTGGTGCTGGTGCTGGCGTCGCTGTCGCTGTCGGAGGTGATCGTGGCGTTCGCCTGGTCGCTTCTGCTGTCGCGCACCTCGGGCATCTCGAACCTGCTGGTCGCCGTGGGGCTGATGGAGGCCCCGGCCTCGTGGAGTCCCGGCCTGGCGGCGGTGGTCCTGGCGCTGGTGTTCGTGGCGCTTCCGTTGGCGATCCTGTCGCTGTACCCGACCTTCTCGCGGTTGGACGACGAACTGCCGGAGGCGGCGGGCACCATGGGCGCGAACGCGCTGACCGGCTTCGTGACGGTGGTGCTGCCGATCGTGCGGCGCGCGGTGTCCGCCACCGGCGCGCTGGTGTTCATCTTCGTGCTGGGCGCCTACGTGATTCCGCAGACGCTGGGCCGCCCGGCGCACTGGACCATCCCCGTGCACATCACCGACCAGGCGATCATGAAGAGCCACCTGCCGCTGGCCGCGTCGCTGGCGATCGTGCTGCTGATCGTCAGCTCGTTGCTGGCGCTGCTGATCGTGGCGATCGGGTCGGGGCGGTTGCGCTGGCCCGGTCGTAGCGCCGCCGCAAGGAGCGGACCGTGAACCGCTGGCTCCGCCGTAGTCTGTTCGCCCTGGTGGTCGGCTATCTGATTGCGCCCCTGGTGATCGTGGCCGGCGTGAGCCTGAACGCGCGGCAGGTGCTGTTCTTCCCGCCCGACGGCCTGTCGCTGCGTTGGTACCAGGCGGCGTTCACCGATCCGGGCTGGTACCAACCGGCGCTGAACAGCCTGATGGTGGCGACGTTCGCGGCGTTGGTGGCGGTGTCGATCGCCCTTCCGCTGGCGTACGCCGTGTGGCGCTACCGGGTGCGGTACGCGAACGTGGTGGTGGCGATGGGCCTGGCGCCGTTCGCGCTGCCGCCGGTCATCACCGCCTTGGGCGCGTTGGCGTTGTGGATCGTGCTGCAGAGCTACGGGCAGGCGTACACGGTGGTGCTGTCGCACGGGGCGTTCCTGACCACCCTGCCGTTGGCGACGCTGACGGTGGGTCTGCAGAACCTGAACCCGCAACTGGTGGAGGCGGCCCGCACCATGGGCGCTACGGGCGGCACGGTGTTCCGCACCATCGTGTTTCCGTACGTGCGGCCGTACCTGATCGCGGGCTTCGTGTTCGCATTCGTGCTGTCGCTGAACGAGTACATCATCGCCTACATGACGGTCGGCTTCACCTTCGAAACGTTGCCGGTCAAGATCTTCAATAGCCTGCGCTACGGCTACAGTCCCACCATGGCGGCGATCGCGGTGCTGTTCTTCGCTGTGGCGGTGATCCTGTTCGCGCTGGTGAGTAGGATCGGGGACCTGCCGAAGCTGTTGGGGGCGGACGAGAAGGCGTAGGACGTCGGTCCACCACCGGGCGTGCACGGAGGACCACGTGCCGGTACCTGCCGGCGCGGTACTAGGCTGTGGTACCATAGAGTGCGTTCCTTCGCTCGGCAGGAGTCGGGTCTCCATGAGCAGCAGCATCCTCACCTATCGTGGCTACGTCGCCAAGATCGCCTTCGACGCCGAGGACCGCACCTTCTATGGGGACGTCGTGGATCTCGCCGATGCGATCCACTTCCGCGGCGACACCGTCGGTGAACTCGAGGACGGATTCCGCGATGCGGTCGACGCCTACCTGGAGCAGTGCGAGGCGGCCGGTCGCGAGCCGGATCGACCGTACTCGGGTCGCATCCAGCTGCGCATCCCGCAGGACGTGCATCGCCGCGCGGCCCGCGTGGCAGCGGACGCTGGCGTCAGCCTCAACGACCTGTTTCTTGCCGCGATCGAGGCGCGCATCGAGCGGGAGGATCGTAGCGAAGATCGACCTTCCGTCACGGTGGACGGTGTCGAGGCGATCCGGCGTGCGCTTCGTGACGAGCGGTTTTGAGGATCGCGAGCGACCAGTTCGTTCGCTGGGTCGCCGGTCGTATTCGCTACCGACGTCGCATCATGCTCGCGTGAGCGCCATGATTTCGTCGGTGGTCATGGACGTCGTGGCCGTACCCCGCATCCGCTTCACGATGCGATGGTTTCGAGGCCCGTTCGCGTCGGCCAGCGCGAGGATGACGTGACCGTTCTCGACCTGGAACTCGATCTCCGAGCCCGGATGGAATGCGAACGCGTCACGGATTCGGCGCGGGATGGTCACCTGGCCGTTGCGCGAGACCTCCATGCGCGGTGATACGACTCGACCGTACGCTGGATTCGGGGCTCGTCGACGCGGCCTTCCCTCAGGAGCAGGTAGTCCTTGATCATCCCGTACGTCGCGTCGAACACGACCTCGGGCGGCTGCTTCGCCCAGAAGGTGCGACCCCAGTCGTCTTCTTCCCCAAGGCGTCCGTAACGTTCTTCGAACTCCATGGTTCATGCTACCGCCTAGCCCCGCCACGAAGCCTCCCGCCCCAACGCGTGCACCACCGCGAACGACCGGTCCGGATCGGGCGTCAGCACCAGTGCTCGCAGCGGGTCGGCCGCCGCGGCGCGCAGGTAGCGGGCGGTGCGGTCCATGCGCCTCTCGCTGCGCACGTTCTTGACGATGACGTACCGAACCGCGGGCGTGGTCAGGTCGACCACCACGGTCGCGCCGCCGCGGAAGGCGTGCCGGGGCGTGCCGCGGGCGCGGTCCTTGCGGCGCATGACGGTCTGCGTGAGGGCCACGATCGCTTGCGGCGCCGGTGGGCCGTCCGGGCGCTCCCGCAGCGCCGAGCGGATCGCGGCCACCTCGAACGACAGCTCCGGGTCGAGACCCAGCGCGGCGGCAAGGTCGGGCGCCGCGGCGAATTCGCTCGTCAGCAGCTCGTGCACCTCGCGGGCGGTGCGTCGCGTCCGGACGAACAGCGCTTCGCGGTCGCTCTCGTAGAAGCAGCCGTCGGCGTAGCGGCGCAAGCGCAGGGCGAGCCGGTGCAGCGCGCCTGCGATCGTGGCGCGACGCTCGGGCGGGAGGCGGAGCCGCTCGAGGCCCTGCCAGCGCAGCGTGTCGACCGACATCGTGCGCGGACCCGCGGCCGGGTCGTGCGCACCTGCGGGCGCGATCCCGTGACGACGGAACGCCTCGACGAAGGCGACGCGGTAGTCGTAGCGGTCGTGATGCACCAGGTCGGCGTCGGCGGTGATCAGGGCGCGCAGGTACTCGAAGAAGGTGGGGTCGACCGGTGGGAGGTAGTCCAGCGCGCGGATGCACATGGTCTGCACGTGCCGGGCCGCGGTGAGCGCTTCGCCGGCCAGGCGGCGGACCAGATCGGGGTGCAGCTCGGAGCGTGGCGCTCGTTCGTCGCTCGCCCGCGCGATGCGGAACAGGTCGGCGGTGCGGTGCCGGTAGATCGCCAGCAGCGCGTCGAAGACGGCGGCGACCAGCACGGCCCCTCGCGCGTGCGGCGCCACCAGGCGCGACAGGGCGGTGGGGTCGGGCTCGCGGCGGGTCCAGACGCCGTCCCGGATCGTGCCGATCGCGTCCCGCAGCGGGCCGCCACGACCGGAGGCGTGACCGAGCCGGACCGCGAGCGTGCCCAGCATCGTCTCCGACTCCAGGTCGCCGCCGCTGCGGGCGATCTCGTGCTCCAGCAGGTCCGGCACGCTCAGCTGCTGCACCAGCGCGACCACGTCCGCGACCGCCTCGTGCAAGGCCAGCACGTCGGGGTTGGACGGGTCCGCCAGCGCCGGGTTCATGCCGTCCACCACGGCGTGCGTGAGCTCGTGCGCACCGATGGCGTGCGAGAGGCAGGCGTGAATGCGCGCTCCCGGCGTGACGACGCCCGGCGCGGCGTCGCCAGCGTCGAAGGCGCCGAACGCGATCGAGACGTCGCTCGGTCGGTAGTGCGCGTTGGCGTGGGCCAATCCGTGCGGCCGGAGGGTGAGCCGCGGCACGTAGGCGCGGCGATCGTGCGCGTCGCTGCGCACCTTCCGTGGCCGCCACAGCACCGGCCGGCCGAGCGCATCCTCGAAGCGTTGCAGCGTGGTCATCGCCACCGCGTACGTCATCTGCTGGTGGAACTGCGGGTTGCCCTCCGACGGGGCCCAACCGTCCTGCGCCAGCAGGTGCGGATGATCGAGATCCACCGCTTCGTACCGCACGCCCGAGGCGTCCACGTCGTCGACCGCCAGGTACGCGCCGACCGGTCCGGGCTCCAGCGGCTCCCAGGGAACCCGCAGCGTGGTCTCGGCCACATTGGCGCTGTCCAGCCGCGTCGCGAAACCGGGATCGACGGCGTACGCGCGCAGGCGCCGGTACGGCGGCTCGTGACGGTCGGGCTGCGCGTCGCGGAGCGGGGCGGGGATGGAGGCGCGTTTTGGGTCGTAGGCGGAAGAGCTTCGGCCCGGTGCGGGCGGCGACCTGCCGATCACGGTCGGGTAGCGGTCGCTCAGGTGGCGACGCAGAGCCAGCGAGACGCCGTCGTCCTCGATCAGGAGCTCCATCACCTCTCGCAGGATGGCCGTCTCGACCTGGGCGCCCGCGTGCGGGTCGGGCACCAGCGCCTGCAGGCGGGCGTCCAGCAGCCAGCGTTGCGCGATCTCCAGGTCGAACATGCCCTCGCGCGGATCGGCGCGGTCCAGCCCCAGGCCGGTCAGCACCCGCAGGAACGCGAACGCGTCCGGATCGGAGCGGGTTCGAGGCAGGTCCAGCCGGGGCCTGATGGCGAGCGCGTCGGCGGCGCGGAGGCTGCCGCGCCCCAGCCGGTCGGGGTGATCCGGCCTGGCGCTTTCGAAGAGGGCGTGCCGCACCGCCTCCACGCGGCGCCAGTCGCGTGGCAGCACGTCCTTGTACCGCTCCAGCCAGAGGGCGGCCGCGGCGGCGATCTGCGGCGTGGCGGCGGAGGTGCCCTGGCCGTTCAGGCGCGCCAGCTCGTGGCAGCCGAAGGCGGCCCACGGCACGTTGGGGGTGCTGGCGGCCAGCGCGCTGGTCATGACGCTGGCGGGGCCGTGGTTGCCCTGCATGGTCAGGCCGTGCAGGCCGTCGTACGGGCGTCCGTCGGCCATCACGCCGCAGGCGGCGATCACGCGCCCGTAGCGGGCGGGGTAGACCACGTGCCGGGTCGGCAGGCCGGCGACGTTGTTGCCGGCGGCGGCGACCAGGCACATCCCGCGCAGGTAGGCGTCGTCCACGGTTTCCCTCCATACCCGCGACGGCAGTCCGCCCATGCTCAGCGACGCCACGTCGCAGCCGACGCGGGTGGCGTACGTCAGTGCCTCGGCGATGGCGCTGGTGTAGAAGAGCACGACGCGGTCGGCGATGCGGAGGGGGAGGATCTCGGCGTCCGGTGCGCCGCCGAGGTCGTTGCCGAGATCGCTGCCGCGATCCACGCCGCCCATGCCGGGCACGCCTCGGCCGGCCAACAGGCTCAGCGTGCCGGTGCCGTGTCCCGACGCGTCCAGCAGGAACACGTCGCGGTCGGGGTCGCGGGCGCTGTCATGGTGCGCCTCACCCCCCACGAAGCTGCGCTCCAGGTCGCGTCGCACGTGCCGCGGCACGCTATCGTGGGTCGGCTGGTAGCCGGTGTCCAGGTGCGCGATGCGGGTGCGCGGTTCGCTGAACGACACGGCCTGGCGGGCGGCGGCCAACTGGCCGTGGTCGTCGTGGAGGTGCCAGAGGGGCCCCGGTCCGACCGGCTTGCCGCCCGTTGCGTCCTGCGGAACGGGCCGGCAGTCCGTGTCCAACGCTGACGTCGCGTCGGGCGCGCCCGGGTTCGGCTCGCTCGGGTCGGGGTACACGTCGTGCTGCAGATCCGGCTCGGCGAACAGCACGTCACCGGCGTCCAGGCCCAATTGGTCGGCGACGCGAGCGTGCGCCGCGTCCCAGGGGGTGGCGGCGCCGTCGGGCAGCTCAGCGAGGTACCAGGCGGGCCGGTCGTGCAGGTGCAGCGTGGCTGGATCTTCGGTGAGGGGACGCAGGGCGCCGCGAGCTTGGGCCGCGCGGAGCGATCCGCTGGGGAGAAGCTTGACGATGACGCGGCGATCGTGCGCTCGGAGGCGCGGTACCTCGGGCACGGGCGCCTCCTCGGACGCTGGGCGTCCGTGACCCGCGGGGGTCACGGCGGGTGCGGCATGTGCGGTTCGACTACGTGGAGCGTAGCACGCGCTTGTCGCCGTTCGGGCCGACACGGCGAAACGCCTGGTATTCCGCCGTACCGTCGTCGACCTGTCCCCGCACCGGTCCGAGGGCATGTCTCGCAGTGCCGTTTTCGTGGCCGGCGGCCACGGCCAGATCGAGGAACTTCTGATCGTTGGGGTCCAACACCCATCGCGTCGTTAGTCCCCGCGCGCCCATGCGACCGCGTCCTGAACGTCATGCTCGGTGATCCTGAGCACTTCGAGCTTGGCACGGACGTCGTCCGACCGGCTCAGCGGCATGGGGACCAGCACGATCCGACCCTCTTCCTCTCGCACGTCGAAGGTGTCCACGTCCGGAAACCGATCGGCGATCGCCTTGGGGAGCGTGATCCGGTTCTTCGTGGTCTTCTTCGCTAGCATGTCGCTCCCCTTGGGGCGCATCGGTGCACGACGCGTGTACGTGGGTGCCGCGGACGGCTTGGCGGCGGTCTACGCCGGACGGTCGCCTCCGACCGGTCATCGGCGAACGGTCATCACCGAACGGTCATCGACGAACTACCGGACGCACCCCGCCTTTGCGGCCGATCGACAGACCCACGCGGTACAGGTCGGGAAGGTTGACGCGCTCGTCACGGAGGCGTTCGAAGACGCCGATTCGTTCGAGTGCGGCGCGTACGCCCGCCCAACCGAGGTTCGCTTCGTTCGGGGAGAGGTCGGTGACGATCGACGCAGGTGGGTGGCTTCCGAGACGGTCGATCCAGCGGGCGACGACGTCGTCGAAGTCGCATGGGACGTTCAGTCCTCCGAGCGATTGCATCGGGTCCGCTGCCCAGGCGTGATCTTCGAGGAGTTCGTTCACACGTCCGCGGGAGGCCTCTTGCACGCCCGCCTTGATCGATTCGACGTGCAGGGGACGGTCGTGGTCGGGGTAGCGTTCTTCGGTCCGTTCCGCTGCGACGCCGATCGCGCGGAGAAACGGTCGGGGAGCGGTGCGACCGTTGGCGTCTGCGAGGTGCGTGACGATCCAGGGGAACGTGGCGCCCCTGCGGGGGTTCTTGCCCATCCACGGACCTGCGAGCGACTCGAAGAGCTTGCGAAGCGAGGGTTCGTGCGATCGCACCGTGTTGGGGAGCGTCCACACGGTGTCGTCCAGTTCCGTTGGCTGGGCGCCGGTCACATCCGAGACATGGTCGCGGAGCCGCGTTCCTTCGTTCCCGTCCGCGTTGAGCAGGTACTGCCAGAGCAGTCCGTGGAGGTCGAGGGCGGACCATGCAAGCTCTGCCTTCTCGGCCAGGAGCTTGGAGGCGTCCGGGAAT
>JBBDSD010000136.1:0-8778 GCA_040905065.1 Trueperaceae bacterium
CGCGCGTCCCGCTCCGGCGGCCCGTAGGAGCTCGCGTACCGTGTCGTGATCGGGACGTGCAGGTGCCAGAGGCGCCGCTCCGTTCGAGCGAGCGATCCGGTCGTGCAGGCGTGCGAGCCCGTGGGCGGTGAGCAGGTCCGCGGCGTCGGGATCGTCGATGCCGGGCGCCAGGGCCGGCGCGACCAGCCCTGCGTTGCCGAACGGTCCCAGGTACGGCGCACCGTCCAGGAAGATGCTGAACTTGACGCCCTCCTGGAACCCGACGTAGGCGGCGGTGCGCTCGATCTCGACCGGTGCGAACTCCGCGGTGGCGAGGGCGTCCACGTCGTTGACGACGGTGACGGGCAGACAGGTTGCTTCGTGCAACCGGTCGCGCAGGGGCAGGGCGTCCCAGTTCGGCACCCGTCCGATCGTCAGGATGGCGCCGTTGTCGGGATCCACGTATCCGGGCGTGGCCACGCCCAGGCCCAGAAGATGCCGTTCCGGCATCGCGCTGCGGACTCGGTCCCGGAAGGCGAGGACGTCGGCGTATACCGTCTCGGGGCGTAGGTGCTTGCCGGACGTTAGAACCACGCCGTCCAGCACGGCACCAGCGAGGTCGGTCGCGACGAGGCGCATGCCGGGGTGGGCGAGGTGGACGCCGATCACCGTATGCGTCGACGCGTCGATCCCGTAGCGGTTCGCGGGTCGTCCGCCGGTGCCGTCGGCCCTGCCGACCACGCGGACCCACCGTCCCCGCTCCAGGTCGTGCACAGCGCGCCGCACCGTGGGCAGGCTGGTTCCGGTCGCGTCGCTCAGCTCCGCGAGCGATGCGGGCTGGGCGAGAAGTCGGGTGACGATGGCGCGTTGCGTGTCCATGGGGGATCCTGGCTGGCGTGTGCGTCGGGTGGGTCCGATGCCGTCGAAACGGTACCGGATCGAGCGGGCAGCCGTGCGCGGGGCGTCGCGTGCAGGGTGCCGTACAGCGTGCGGGCCGCCCCCTTGACACCTTTTGGTCCATATTATACAAAAGGGCATCCATAAGTGGCGACGGTTCGAACGGCCGCCGCCGAACCCGATCACCGATGGCCACCCGACGAGGAGGCGTTCACGACGTCATGATTCCTGGATTCGAGCGCTGGGCGCCCCGCTACGGCGACCTGCACAGTCACTGTGACCTCTCCTACGGTCACGGCAGCCGGGAGGAGGCGCTGTGCAACGCGCGCCTACAGCTGGACTTCGTGAGCGTGACCGTGCACGGCGCGTGGCCGGACGTGCCCGACGACGATCCGGAGCTCGGCTACCTCGTCGACTACCACCGGCGCGGGTTCGAACGCGCCCGCGAAGGCTGGGACGCCTACGCGCGGTGGGTCGAGGACAGCTACGAACCGGGTCGGCTGGTGACGCTGCCCAGCTTCGAGTGGCACTCGCGGCGCTACGGTGACTACTGTGCCTACTTCCGCGACCCCGAGGACAGCCGCATCATCGACGCCGGGGACCTTCCCGAGCTGCGGGACGCCGTCCACGGTGCGCCGGGAGGCGCCATGCTGATCCCGCACCACACCGGCTATCAGCACGGGCACCGCGGTATCGACTGGGACGCGTTCCGCGAGGCGTCGTCGCCGCTGGCCGAAATCGTGTCGTTCCACGGTGCGGCGGAGAGCTGCGACGGTCCCGTGCCGTACCTCCATGCCATGGGGCCCCGCGTCCGATCGGGCACCGCGCGCCATGGCTGGGCGTCCGGTCACCGCTTCGGGGTGGTCGGCGGCACCGATCACCACAACGCCGTTCCCGGCGCGTACGGCTTCGGCCGCACCGGAGCGTGGCTGACCGACCTCACGCGCGAGTCCCTGTGGGAGGCGCTCCGGTCTCGGCGCACCTACGCGCTCACGGGCGACCGCATCGCGCTGGCGTTCGCCGTCGACGGCACGCCGATGGGCGGCGTGGCCGCGGCCTCCGAAGGCGAGCGCGAGATCGACGTCGCCGTTCGCGGCGGGCACGGACTCGAGTACGTCGAGATCCTGCACGACGAACGCGTCGTGCACCGTGCGTCGCTCCTTCCCCGGCCGGCTTTCGGCGACGGACCGTCGCGCGTCAAGGTCCACGTCGAGGTCGGCTGGGGCGAGCGCCGCGAGGCGACCGCGTGGGACGTAGAGCTGCACGTCCGCGACGGGCGCCTGGTCGACGTGGAGCCACGCTTCCGTGGTCCGTTCCCGTCCGCCGCCCCGCCGTTCGACGGGTCCCGAGCGCCGCATGCGCTGGAGCGGTGCGGAACGGACGGCGTCCGCTTCACCACGCGGACCTTTCCCAATCCGCACTCCGCGGTCGCCGCGACCGAGGGCGTCTGCCTCGAGTTCGACGCGGACGCCGCCACCGAGATCGAGGCGGTCGTGAACGGCGTGCGTCATCGCATTCCCGTGCGCGACCTCAGCGACGGGGCACGCAGCGCCCACCTGGGCGGTTTCGTGTCTCCCGCCATCGCCTTCGGTCGCGCCGTGCCGGAGTCCGAGTTCGCCACCCGCTTCCGCTTCCGTCACCACGCCCGCGACGCGGGGCTGGATGCCTACCGCGTCCGCGTGCGGCAACGCAACGACCAGTGGGCGTGGAGTTCGCCCGTCTGGATGGGCGCCGCCACGCAGGAAGGGGGGTGAGACCCGAGCCCGACCGCTCCGTCCCTACCCGCACCGTCCCTAACGTCGCGACCGCGAGGTTCGCGTCGACCTGAAGGAGACCCCATGCGCATCACCGTTCGACTTCTGCTCGTCCTGGGCCTGGCCTGGTTCCCGACCGCCCTGGCGCAGAGCGGGCACATCGACTGCATCACCGACGACGAGGCCACCATCACCTACCTGGGTGACCCCGTCGGCAACCTGCCCGAAACGGAAGCCGCCACCATCGCCGCGTTCGAAGAGGCCTGCCCCCACATTCAGGTGGAGCGGGTGCCCGGTCCCTCCAGCACCTCGGAGGTGCTGTCCAACTACCTCACCATGCTGGAGAGCCAGAGCGGCGACATCGACGTCATGCGCATCGACGTCATCTGGCCCGGCATCCTGCGGGAGAACCTCGTCGATCTCTCCTCCTACTTCAGCGAGGAAGAGTTGGACGCGCACTTCCCCGGCTACATCCAGAACAACACCATCGGCGACGAGATGGTCGCCATCGCCTTCCGTCTGGGTGCCGGCATGCTGTACTACCGCACCGATCTGCTGGACGCCTACGGCTACGACGGTCCGCCCGCCACCTGGGACGAACTGACGGAGATGGCCCAGACCATCCAGGAGGGCGAACGGGCCGACGGAAACGCCGAATTCTGGGGCTTCGTGTGGCAGGGCAACGACTACGAAGGCCTCACCACCAACGCCATGGAGTGGCAGATCTCCGAAGGCGGCGGCCGCATCGTCAGCGACGACGGCGAGATCCAGGTCAACAACGACGCCTTCGTCTCGGCGCTGGAACGCGCCGCCGGTTGGGTCGGCAACGTCAGTCCTCCTGGCGTCACCGGCTACCAGGAAGAGGACGCCCGCGGCGTGTGGCACGCAGGCAACGCAGCCTTCATGCGGAACTGGCCGTACGCGTACAGCACCAGCCTCGATAGTGAAGCGATCGGCGACGTGTTCGAGGTGACGCACCTTCCCGCCGGCGCGTCGGGTGATTGGGCCGCCTCGATGGGCGGGTGGAGCATCGGCGTGAACCGCTTCAGCGAGCACACCGAAGCCGCCGTGGCGTTCGCCAAGCACTTCGCCTCGTACGACGAGCAGAAGCGCCGTGCGATCGAGAACTCCATCAACCCCACCATCGGCGACCTGTACCAGGACGAGGACGTCATCGCTGAGGTGCCGATCTTCGAAGGGCTCGACGCGGTGTTCGCCAACGCCACCCCGCGCCCCTCGACCGTGACCGGCGAGAAGTACAATCAGGTGTCCACCGCCTACTCCGGTGCCGTGCACGACGTGCTGACCGGTTCGGAGGACGTCGCCACCGCCCTCGCGGAGCTCGAGTTGGACCTCGAGGCGCTGCTGAGCGACTGAGCCGCGCGGAGGGGGCGAGCGATCGCCCCCACCCACGCGCCTCGCCTATCTTTCCATGACCGTATCTTCCCTGCCTCCCGACCCGCAGCGACGCACGCGCACGGGAACCACCTTGCTCGGTGCCGTCCTGGTGCTGCTCGGACCTGTCGCCATCGCCGCTCTGCTGCTGACGATCGGCGCCGATCCGGCGGTACGGGCCGCTCTCGAGCCGACCGCCGGAACGGACGGGCCGTCCCTCACTCTGGCCGTGCTGGACGGATTCGGCCTGATCCTGCCGGCGTTGGTGCTGCTTCTGGGCGGCGTGACGGCGGCGCTCGGCGTCGGCGGCGCCCGGCGCGACGCGGCCGTGCTGCGCCTGACGCGCGACGCGGCGGCGTGGGCGGTGCTGGCGACGGCCGGCCTGACCGTGATGCGACTGCTTCAAGGAGAGTCGCTCGTCGTGATGGACGGCACGCTCCTGGCGCGCGCCACGAGCGGCGTGCTGCCGCTGGCGCTGACGTGCGCCCTGTCCGTGGCGCTACGACTCGGTCTCGCCCATGCGGCGGAGGTGCCCGACCTGCCGCACGAGCCGTTGTTCGCACGCGAACGCCGCGCCGCCTGGAACCTGCTGCTTCCCGCTCTGCTCATCCTGTTGGTGGTCGCCGCGCGCCCGCTGGAGGGCACCATCATCACCAGCCTCACCGACAAGCGCTTCGCCTCCGCCCAGGCCACCAGCTTCGTCGGTCTGCAGCACTACCGGGAGCTCCTCACCGTCGGGGTCGACCAGCTCGCCTGCCGCACCGACGACGCCGGTGCCTGCCTCCGAAGCGCACAGGGCCAGATCCGCTGGGACACCCTTCCGGTGGAGCGCTTGCGGGAGGGATACCGCACGGTGTGGACCTGGAACCTCCCCCTCGTGACCGCACCCGACCGAGCCCTGTCGCTGACCGCCCTGGATCAGGATTGGATCCGAAGCATTTGGGTGACGGTGGTGTTCACGGTGTTCTCCGTGTCGGGAGAGCTGCTCATCGGCCTGTTCATGGCGCTCGCGGTGCACTCCTCCTTTGCGGGTAGGGGCGTGATGCGCGCCGTGATGCTGATCCCCTGGGCGATCCCCACGGTCGTGTCCGCACGCCTGTGGGAGGTGATCCTCAAGGACACCAGTGCCGGCGTGCTGAACTCGTCGCTAATGACGCTGGGCCTGATCGACGCCCCGCAAGCGTGGCTGACGACCTCCGCCCTGCAGCTTCCCTCCATCATCGCCATCGACGTGTGGAAGACGGCTCCGTTCATGGCGCTGCTGCTCCTCGCCGGGTTGCAGACGATCCCGCGCGAGCTGTACGAGTCGGCCCGCGTGGACGGCGCGGGACGGGTGCGCGAATTCTTCGCCATCACCCTGCCGCTGCTTCGTCCGGCCATCGCGGTAGCGCTGATCTTCCGTACCCTGGATGCGCTGCGGGTGTTCGACCTGTTCCAGGTGCTGTTCGGACGCTCGCAGCACAGCGTGTCCACCTACAACTTCGAGGTCCTGATCAACAACCAGGAGGCGGGCTACGCCTCCGCTGTCGGCGTGCTCATCTTCCTGCTGATCTTCGGGTTCGCCGTCGCCTACGTGCGCGTTCTGGGGGTGAACCGATCGTGAAGCGCCTCCGGCGCCTGAGCCAGTCGCTGACGTTGTACGTCGCTGCGGCGCTGGTCGGGCTGTACTCGCTGATTCCGTTCGTGTGGGCGATCTCGACCTCGCTGAAACACGAGAATGATCTGTTCCGTCGCGCCCGTCTGATCCCGCAAGACCCGACCTTGGATCATTACGTGGCCGTGCTGAGCAACGGTCCGTTCCTGCGCGCGTTGGCCAACTCGTTCCTGGTGGCGGGCGGCAGCGCGGTGCTGGCGCTGGCGGCCGGATCGTTCGCCGCGTACGCGCTTGGGCGGCTGCGCTTCGGTGGCAAGACCACCATGCTGTACGTGGTGCTGGCGATGACGATGTTCCCGCAGATCTCGATCCTCTCCGGCATGTACGAGAACGTGCGCGAGCTGGGGATCTTCGGTACCCAGGCCGCGATGCTGTACGCCTATCCCCTGTTCACGCTGCCGTTCGCCGCCTGGGTCCTGACCTCGTTCTTCCGGGGTCTGCCGCGCGAGATCGAGGAGGCAGCCGTGGTCGACGGCGCTACCACGGCGCAGATCTTCCTGCGGATCCTGCTGCCGCTGACGACGCCCGCCTTGGTCACCACCGGCCTGCTCACCTTCATCGTGTCGTGGAACGAGTACGTGTTCGCCCTGGCGTTCACGCTCACCAGTCCGGGCGCGCAGACGGTGCCGGTCGCCATCGCGCAGTTCACCGGGGTCGTGTCTCGCCAGGAGCCGATCGCCGAGATCATGGCGGGCGCGATGATCGTCACCCTGCCGCTGGTGATCCTGGTCCTGCTGTTCCAACGCCGCATCGCCGCCGGCCTCACGGCCGGCTCCGTGAAAGGTTGAATCGGTGCCTACGCCCGCGACCGACGGTCCCTCTGGACCTCCGAACCTCGTCCTGATCGACGCGCACGATCTGGGGCGGCACCTGGGCTGCTACGGCCGGCCGGCGGTGCCGTCGCCCGCGCTGGACGCGCTGGCCGCTGGCGGCGCGCGCTTCGCCCAGGCGTGGTGCACCGCGCCGCAGTGCAGCCCCAGTCGCGCAGCGCTCTATACCGGCCGTCACGCGCACGACGTCGGCATGCACGGTCTGGCGCACCCGCCGTTCGACTGGCGCATGAAGCCCGGCGTGCGGCACCTGGCGGCCAGGCTTCGCGACGCCGGCTGGTCCACGCATCACCGCGGCGTGCAGCACGTCACGCGCGACGCGCCGGAGCACGTGCGCGCGCTGGGGTTCGACACGCACGACGCGTCCCACGCGCCGGCCGACACCGTGGCCGACGCCGCCGTCGAGGTGCTGCGCGAGGCGTCCGGTCCGTTCTTTCTGAACGTCGGGTTCCACGAGGCGCACCGCGACGCGCGCGGCCGCTTCGAGGACCACCCTCCGTACGATGCGGACGGGATCGAGCGGCCCCCGTACCTGCCGGACACGCCCGGAGCAAGGGCGGAACTGGCCGGCCTGCAAGGCTTCGTGCACGCCTTGGACCGCGGCGTGGGGCGCATTCTCGAGGCGCTGGAGGCTCGCGACGACGCGGCGGATACCTGGGTGGTGTTCACGACCGATCACGGCCTGGCGTTCCCGCGCGCGAAGGCGTCGATGTACGACGCCGGCTTGGAGGTCGCGCTGCTGATGCGCTGGCCGGCAGCAGGGCTGGTAGGAGGCCGCGTGCTGGAGGGCCTCGTCAGCCACGTGGACCTGCTTCCGACCCTGCTGGAGGGCGTGGGTATCGAGCCGGAACCCGATCTGCACGGCCACAGCGTGTGGCCGATGCTGCGCGGCGAGACGGACGGCGTGCGCCAGGAGGTGTTCGCCGAGAAGACGTTCCACACCGCCTACGAGCCGCAGCGCGCGGTGCGCACCGAACGGTACAAGCTGATCGTGAACCTGGAAGCGGACGTGCTCAACGTGCCCGGCGACACGCTACGGGGAGCGGTCACGGCCGACATGGTCGACGAAATCGCCGTCGAGCGCGCCCCGATCGAGCTGTACGACCTGCAGCACGATCCGCTGGAGCGACGCAACCTGGCGGACGACCCGGAGCACGCCGCGGTGCGCTCCGAGTTGAGCGCGACGCTGCGGACGTGGATGCGCGACACGCGCGACCCGTTGCTGGACGGGCCGATCGCGTCGCCGTTCCATCACGCTGCGCGGAGGGCGCTGGGCCTGCCGGCCGAGCCGGACCCGTACGCGTGAGCGCCGACCGCTCGCGCGAGGCACCGCCCGGAGAGGCGCCGGTGCTGGTCGCCGGTCCCGCCTACTGCGATCTGCTGTTCACCGGCTTGGACGCCGTGCCCACGTTGGGGACCGAGCGGTTCGCGTCCGCCTTCACGGTCGGGGCGGGCGGCAGCGCCATCACCGCCGTCGCCCTCGCCCGCCTGGGACGCCCCGTCGCGCTGCTGGCCGACCTGGGCGACGACCTGCTCGGCGACGCCGTGTTGCGGACGCTGCATCAGGAAGGGGTCGCGACCGACTGGGTGCGACGTCGCTCCGGCCGGGCCACGCCCGTCACCGCGGTGCTGTCCACCCCCGAGGACCGCGCCTTCGTGACGCACCTGACCGCCCCCGATGGCGCGCCCGAGCTGGCGAGCGCGCTGCGAGCGTCCGGAGCGCGTCATGTGCACGTCGCAGGCTTCCCGTTCGCTCTGGCTCTGTCCGACGCCGCATCGATCGCCACCCGGCACGGCGCGACGACGTCGTTCGATCCGGGCTGGGACGAGGCCGCACTCGCCGACGACCGGGTGCGTGCCCTGGCCGCCGCGTGCGACGTGCTGTTGCCGAATCGGCGGGAAGCGATCCGCCTGGCGAGGCGCGACGGCGCGAGCGATGACGCCAGCGACGGCGAGGACGCCCGCCCCGCGAGCTGGGCCCTCGAGCGCCTGGCGTACGGCCGGGGCGGTCGCGTGACCGTGGTGAAGGACGGGGCGGCGGGCGCGAGCGGAACGGACGGCGCGACCACCGAGCGGGTACGCTCCCCCGCGGTCGACAGCGTCGACCCGACGGGTGCCGGCGACGTGTTCGACGCAGGCTTCCTGGACGCCTGGCTGGACGGCGGCGCGTTGCGGGTGTGCCTGTCGCGCGGCGCGTTCTGTGGAGCCCGCGCCGTGACCGCTGTCGGTGGCGCCACGGCCGCCCCGCGCCGCAGCGAGTTGGTGGAGG
>JBBDSD010000137.1:0-8764 GCA_040905065.1 Trueperaceae bacterium
GTCCTCGCTCGCGTACTGCGCGGAGCGGGCCTGAAGTCGACCCGCATCTCCGTGACCGGCCCGTTGACGGTGCGCGGGGACGGTTGGGGTCACGGGGTGGGCATGAGCCAGTACGGCGCGCGCGCCCTGGCGCAGCAGGGGTACGACTACGGCAGGATCCTGGCGTTCTACTATCCCGGCGTGGGTCTTCAGCAGCGGATCTACCGCTCCGCCGCCCTGCCGTAGCGGCGCCCGCTGGATCGGTCGGAGGTCAGCCGCGCGCCAGACGCACCGCGGCCAGCAGGTCGCCCATGTCGCCGTCGCCGTCGGCGAAGTCGGCCTGACAGCGCCGCAGGTACGCCGCCAGCACCTCGTCGCCGGTGGCGTCCAGGGCGGAGCGCACGCCGGAGAGCAGGGTCAGGATGTCGCGGCAAGGGCGTTCCTCGTCGATCATCCGCTGCAGTCCGCGTACCTGTCCCTCCAGCCGCTTCAGGCGGTTGAGGAGCCGGCGCTTCTCGGCGGTGTCGACGGCGAACGGGGTGGGACCGGCGTCCGGGCGTTCCCCATCGACCGTCGGATGCTTCGCTTCGTTCACGGTGGGTTCCTTTCCTCGCGTGGTGCGCCGCGAAGTTCAGCCGTGCGGCAGGCGGTGCTGCAGCGCGCCGTAGGTCCAGGTGCCCAGCAGCGCGCCGACCAGCACCACGCCGAAAGCGGGCAGGCCGGCTCCGATGAGGGCGTAGATCGGTCCGGGGCAGGCACCGACCAGGCCCCAACCGAGCCCGAAGGCGGCGCCTCCCAGGACGTAGCGCGTCCAGGTCCGCTCCTTGTCGGGGAAGTGGATCGGCTGGCCGCTCCAACTGCGCGCCTTCGTCCGTTTCAGGATCCAGACGGCGAGCGCGCCGACCAGCACGGCCGAACCGATCACGCCGTACATGTGGAAGCTCTGGAAGCGGAACATCTCCTGGATGCGGTACCAGGCGATGATCTCGCTTCGGACGGCGATGAAGCCGAAGAGGGTGCCGGCCAGCAGGTAGGGGAGCAGGCCGATCCAGCCGCGCGCGGACGTGCCGGCGTCCGAGCGCGGAGCGGCGGTGGCGGGGTCGCGGCGGGGCGCGTCCATCAGGCCGGTCCCCCCACGATCCACGGCAGCAGGAGGTGCGTCATGGCCAGCCCGCCCACGAAGAAGCCGATCACCGCCACCAGCGAAGGCAGCTGCAGGTTCGAGAGGCCGCTGATCGCGTGCCCCGAGGTGCAGCCGTCGGCGTAGCGAGCGCCGAAGCCGACCAGGAAGCCGCCGCCCAGCAGGATCGCCCACACCCGTGGGTCGGACAGCGCCGCCAGGGAGAAGAGCGCTTCGGGCGCGAAGCCGCCGTCTACGCTCACGCCCAGGGCGGCCAGGTCGGCCGTGGTCGCGGCGGCCACCTGCAGCGGTTCGGGGTTCGCGAACAACACGCCGCCGACGAACCCGCCGACCACGATGCCGAGCGCGAAGGCGAGGTTCCAGCCACCGACCGCGCGCCAGTCGTAGCGGAAGAACGGGATGCGGCTGGGAATGATTGCGCAGGCGTGCCGCAGGCTGGAGGACACGCCGAACCAGCGGTCGCCGAGCAGCAGCAGGAGCGGCACGGTGAGGCCGATCAGCGGTCCCGCCACGTACCATGGCCAGGGGGAAGACAAAGCGTCGAAAATACCCATGGGGGGTACCCTACCCGAGCGCTGGTAGGCGCGCAAGCGGTCGCGAAACGCGCGACCACCGACCTGCTACGCTACGGGCGTGAACGACGTCGCGCGACCCCACGCGCACCCCCGGAGGTCGTGACGTGCGCGCCTACCGAGGCGTGGTCCGGGCCGGCGTGGTCCGGCTCGAGGAGGGCGTGCGCCTGCCCGAAGGCGCGGTGGTCACCGTCACCGTCGGCGAAGCCGAACTGGTGCGCGCCGCGTTGCGTTCGGCCCTGACGCGCAACCCCCGCCGCCGACCACGGGCCCGCCTCCGGCCGGAACCGGCCGGAAGCGGGTCGTGAGCCGACTGATCCTGGTCCCGACGCCGATCGGAGCGATGCGCGATCTGACGCTGCGCGCGATCGACGTGCTGCGCGACGCCGACGTGGTCGCCGCCGAAGACACCCGCCGCAGCGGCGCGCTGCTGGCGCATCACGGCATCGACGCTACGCTGGTCCGCCTGGACGCCCACACCGTGGCCTCCCGCGGGCCCGCCCTGCTGGACGCGCACGACACCGTCGCCTACGTCAGCGACGCCGGCACGCCCGGCGTCAGCGACCCCGGGGCCGACCTGCTCCGCCTGGCGATCGTCGCGGGGCACGACGTCGAGGTGCTGCCCGGCCCCACCGCCTTCGTGCCCGCCCTGATCCTGTCCGGCCTGCCGGTCGCCCGCTTCGCGTACGACGGCTTCCTGCCGCGCAAAGGCAGCGATCGCAAGCGGCGCATGCAAGCGATCGCCGTCCGCGACCACCCCACCGCCCTCTACGAGTCGCCGCACCGCCTGGTCCGCACCCTCGCCGACCTGATCATGGCCTGCGGCGCCACGCGCCCCGCGTCGGTCAGCCGGGAGTTGACGAAGCGCTTCGAGGAAACCCGGCGCGGGACGCTGCAAGAGGTGCACGACCACTTCGTCGCCCACGACCCGCGCGGCGAGATCGTGATCATCGTGGGTCCGGCGGGCGCGAGCGACGCCCATCCCGGCGCGTCGCCGCACAATGATCCGACCGGCGACGCGTCCGGACCGCACGCCGGCGCGGCCGTCGATCCGGACGCGACCGCGACCGCGCTGCGGTCGGTCGGCATCGAAGGGCGGACGTTGCGCGACGCGCTGCAGGCGCTGGGCGTGCCGCGCAACCGGGCGTACCGGGCGGCGCTGCGTCCGGACGCGGACGGCGCGGACCCGCCCGACCGATCGTGAACACCGTACGACCCGACGCGGCGACCGCCCCGCGCGGCGCAGCGCACGTCCGTTCCGCGGGGCAGGTCGCCCCGTCCGGACCGCTCGCGCGCCGGGCCTGCTATCCTCCCGTGCGGCACCGCATCGGCCCCCGACGCTCCCTGGGCGCGCGCCGACGCCCCCGCTAGGACCCCCGTGACGACCGATCCCGACGCCACCGCCATCGCCCCGCAGGAGGCGACCGACGCTACGCCGCCGCCTCCGGGCCGTGGCGAACCGTTGCGCCTGCAGCCGGGCCGCCGCATCCGCGGACTGCCGCAGGTCGCGCGCCTGGCCGCCTTCGCCCGCACGGTCGGCCCCGCGGTCCTGCTGACGACCGACGAGCGCGCCGCAGCGTTCCGCGACGCCGCCCCGTTCGGCGCGAAGGTGGTGGTCGATCCCGACCTGGACGCCTGGCACGAACGGCCCGAGAAGGTCGTCCTGACCGTCGAGCACGCGCTACGCGCCTTCCCTGCCGACCCGGACCGGTATGCGCTGGCGTTCCGGCACGCTGCCAGCTTCCCGCGCGACGACCTGCTGGAACGCCTAAACGCGTTCGGTTACCCGCGCGACGAGGCCCCCGGCACCAAGGTGCACGGCGACAGCGTCACCGTCCTCCTCGGCAGCGATCCCGAGGGCCCCGAACTGCGGCTCGGTTTCTTCGGCGACGACCTGGACGAGATCCGCCTGGACGGCCGCGAGCGGGACCGGTACCTGCTGGCTCCGCGTCGGGGGGCGGAGATCTTCGATCGCGACGAGGCGGCGTGGACCTCGCACGTGATCACAGCGCTCCCCGGCCCGGTCGTGCTGGACGCGCCCGAACTGGTGGCCGGCAGCGCGCACGACGACCAGGTCGCCTGGCTCTGGCAGCACCTGGCGGGGCGCGAGGTGGCGTCGTTCGGGCGCGACCCGCTGGACCTGAGCGAGGCGCCGCTGCCGGTGAACGCGCTGCCGTACTACCGCGGGCGCTTGGACCAGCTCGCCGCCGACGCCGAGACCTGGCTGCGCGACGGGTACGCCGTCACCGTCCTGCTTCGCTTCGAACGGACCGGTCGCTACCTGCGCGAGAAGGTGCTGGATCACCTGGACACCCGCTGGGGCGCGCGGCTGGCCAGCGAGCCGCACGACCTGGCGTTGGTGATGGCGGGCAAGGTCGAGGGCGGCTACCGCGACGACGCCCGCCGCGAGATCGTGCTCAGCGAAGAGCTGCTGTACGGCCATCAGGGCGGCCGCACCCTCAAGCGCCTGCCCGGGCGGTCGGTGCAAGACGCCAGCCAACTGTCGGTCGGCGACTACCTGATCCACCCCGATCACGGCGTCGGTCTGTTCCAAGGCCTGGAGTCGCGCCAGGTGCTGGGCGTCGCGCGCGACTACCTGAACCTGAAGTACGCCGGCGAGGGCCGCCTGTTCCTGCCGGTCGAGCAGCTGCCGCTCCTGCGGCGGCACCCGGGCACCAGCGACGTGCCGCCCCGTCTCTCGACCCTGGGCACCAACGAGTGGGCCCGCGCCAAGGAGAAGGCGCGCGTCAGCGCCATGGAGCTGGCAGCGGAACTGATCAAGACCTACGCCAAGCGCCAGGTCAGCCAGGGCACCGCCTTCCCGCCGCAACCGGAGTGGGATCCCCTGGTGGTCAAGAACTTCCCGTTCCGCCTCACGCCCGACCAGAAGACCTCGGTCGAGGCGACCTTGGCCGACATGGAGCGCACCGTACCGATGGACCGCCTGATCTGCGGCGACGTCGGCTTCGGCAAGACCGAGATCGCCGTGCGCGCCGCCATGCGGGCGGTGGCGAACGGCAAACAGGTGGCGATGCTGGTACCGACCACGGTACTGGCCAAGCAGCACTACGACACCTTCCTAGGCCGCGTGGAGGGCCTGCCGGTCGAGGTGGCGCTGCTGTCGCGCTTCACCAGCGACCGCGCCGCCCGTGCCGCGCTGAAGGGCCTGCGCGAAGGCACCGTGGACGTGGTCATCGGTACCCACCGCCTGTTGAGCGAAGACCTGCGCTACAAGGCGCTGGGGCTGCTGGTGATCGACGAGGAGCACCGCTTCGGGGTGGGGCAGAAGGAGAAGCTGAAGTCGCTCCGCGAGAACCTGGACGTGCTCTCCCTCTCCGCCACGCCGATCCCCCGCACGCTGTACATGAGCCTGGTCGGCCTGCGCGACGTGAGCCAGATCATGACGCCACCGGAGGGGCGCAAACCGATCCAGACGGTGCTCCAGCCGTACGACCCGATGACGGTCCGCACCGCGATCGTGCACGAGCTGGAGCGCGGCGGCAAGACGTACTACATCCACGACCGGATCGGATCGATGGCGATGCGCGCCCGCACGCTGCAGCAGCTGGTGCCCGAGGCCCGCATCGGCGTGGCGCACGGACAGATGGCGGCCGACGAGCTCGAAGCGATCATGATCGGCTTCGAGGAGGGCGCCTTCGACGTGCTGCTGGCGACCACCATCGTCGAGTCCGGGCTGGACATCAGCGGAGCGAACACCCTGATCGTGGAACGCGCCGACCGTTTGGGCCTGGCGCAGCTGTACCAGCTGCGCGGTCGGGTCGGGCGGCGCGAGACGGAGGCGTGGGCGTACCTGCTGTACCCCGGACGCCTGACGGAGCACGCGCAACG
Organism: Trueperaceae bacterium; assembly: GCA_040905065.1. Taxonomy (GTDB): domain Bacteria; phylum Deinococcota; class Deinococci; order Deinococcales; family Trueperaceae; genus SLSQ01. Next base: position 5,542 of record JBBDSD010000137.1, read on the forward strand.
CCGCCTGTACGCCATCGCGGAACTGAACGACCTAGGGTCCGGCCACCTGCTGGCGGAGAAGGACATGGAGATCCGCGGCGTGGGCAACCTGCTGGGCCCGGAGCAGCACGGTCACGTCAGCGCGGTGTCGCTGGAGGTGTACACCGAACTGCTGGCCGAAGAGGTCGCCAAGCTCAAGGGCGAGGAGGCCCAAGCCGTCCGCAAGCCGGTGTCGCTGGACATCGATCTGGACGCCCGCCTCTCGGCCGAGTTCGTGCCGAACGACGACGAACGCATCGGATACTACGGTCGCCTGGCCGAGGCGACCGGCCTGGCCGAGGTGGGCCGCATCGCGCGCGAGCTGCGCGAAGCGCACGGCCCGTTCCCGCCGGAGGTCAAGGCGTTCCTGGACCTGGTCAAGACGCGCCTGCTGGCGGAAGGCAAGGGCGTGGCCGCCATCACCGAGCACATGACCGACGTGCAGATCACGTTCCAAGCGTCGTTCGACCAGATCGACTACGACCCGCGCTCGTTGCGGGACCTGCCGTTCGCGGTCGAGGCGACGCGCTACCCGCCCGGCTTCTCCATCAAGAAGAAGGGCCTGGCGCAGGCGGACCTGCCGGGGGCGGTGCAGAAGCTGCTGTACGGGGTGGGGTGAGGCTGCGCGCTGGGTCGCAGGGCGACACACACGAAAACGAGCCCGCAGGCGCAACGCCTGCGGGCTCGCATCGTCCCGGAAGGAACCGGGTCAGCGTCCGTGGATCAGAAGTGGTACAGCACGCCGACTGCGCCGCGGGGGGCGAAGCCGATGCCGCCTGCGACGCCGCCCACCGACGCGAAGCTCACGCCGCCGCCGGCTTCGACGAAGACGCTGAGTTCCTGGCTGAAGCGCACGTCCAGGCCGATCAGGCCCGTCAGGTCGCCGTAGATGCCGCCCGTACCCAGGAAGCTCGCGAAGCCGATGCTGGGCCCGCCGCCGGCGTACAGGTTCAGCATGCCGTCGTCGGTGAGCTCGACGATCGGGAGCAGGAAGTCCGCGCCGACCGCGGCGTAGAAGATGCCGAACGGCCACACGCTGACGCGCATGCGGAGATCGGTGTTCTCGGCGAAGACGTCGCTGATGCCGTAGTAGCCGGTGAACGGCAGGCCGATGGCACCGCCCGCGTACTGGCTGGTGTCGTACGTGGCCGAGAAGTTCTGGGCCGACGCGGTGCCCAAGGTCAGGGCAACGGCGGTGACGAGAAGGATGGCGAGTTTGCGCATCAGATCCCTCCAAAGGATGATGAGATTCAGGACACGATCAAAGAACCGGCCGCGCCCCGTCTAGCAGGACTGTAGCACGGTCGTTCGGGGCCCACAAGTACGAGACTTCGCAGATGCAGCGACGGGGACGTGATTCTCGTGCGGCGTTTCGTGAGCCGACGTACCTTCGCGTTCCGGCACCCTGGATGGGCGCGCGGTGAGGATCGATGAGAACGCCCGGCGCTGCTCCGTCGGTCGCGTCAGCCGCGGCTGCGCTCCCGCCAACGGCGGACCGGGTCGCGGTCGCGTGGCGTGGCGCGGTTGCAGACGGGCAGGTCGCCGTGCCGCTCGCGGTGGCGGGCCAGCAGCTCCGCCTCGGTGGCTTGGGGAACGCGGCTGTACGCGGTCCGCCAGTACGACGCCCGTTCGGCCACGCAGCCGCCGGCGCTCAGGTGCTGGCGGACGCGCGTCGGCACGTCGCGGGACGATTGCCCGACGTACACGGTGCGCTTGTCCCTGTCCGCGATCTCGTAGACCCCCGGCATCGGATCGCGACCCCGCCGCTCGGGCAAGGTCGCGAGCGGTCGCCAGCGAGCGAAGATCGGCACGGGAACGAAGGCCGCCGGCCTCAGCCGTCGTAGCCGAGTTCGCGCAGCGCTTCCTGATCCATGCGCCAGTCGCGGCGCACCACCACCTCCAGGTCCAGGAAGATCTTCTGATCGAGGAAGATCTCGAGCTGCTTGCGGGCGGTCCGCCCGATCTCGCGGATCATGCGGCCGCCGTTGCCGATCACGATCGGTCGGTGCTGGGCCTTCTCGACCCAAATGTCGGCCTGGATCACCATCGGCGAGCGGTCGGTGGCCTCGGTCCATTCGCCGACCTTGACCGCGACCGTGTACGGGATCTCCTGGTACAGGTGCGTCATCACCGACTCGCGGATCAGCTCCGCCGCCCACTGATCGCGCGACTGGTCGCTGCGCAACGTGTCCGGGAAGTAGTACGGCGCTTCGGGCAGCAGATCCAGCAGATCGCTCCGCAGCTCGTACACCGCCTCCGGATCGGCCTGCGCCGACAGCAGGTAGCGTCGCGCGATCTCCGGTCCCAGGTCGGCGTATAGGCCGGCCGCCTCCTCGGGGTACTTGGCCACGTCCAGCTTGTTGCCGATCAGGTAGACCGGCGTGGTCGGGTCCAGTCCTTGCAACAGCCTGGCGACGTCGCGGTCCTCGTCCCCCGGTGGGCGACGCAGATCGACCACCCAGAGGAGGATCTCGACGTCGGCGACCGCGCCGCGGATCTCCCGGGCCATGTAGTCGTCCAGGGCGGTGCGGCCCTTGTGCAGGCCTGGCGTGTCGACGAACACCAACTGGCGGCGTCGCTCCACGTCGGTCCAGATGCCGCGCACGCCGCGACGCGTGGTCTGCGGCTTGGCGCTGATCGGGGCCACCTTGACGCCCAGCAGGGTGTTGAGCAGGGTGGACTTGCCCACGTTGGGCTTGCCGAGAATGGCGACGAAGCCGGACCGCATCGCGTCCAAGGCGTCGTGGGCGGGCTCGTGGTTGGGCTCGTGGTTGGGCTGGTGGTTGGGCTCGTGGGCGGGCTTCAGGTCGTCAGCGAAGTCGTTCATGACTTCCTCCTGTCGTGCACGACGAAGGGCCCCGGTAGGGGCCCTTCGCGGCGATTGGTTGCGGGGACAGGATTTGAACCTGTGACCTTCGGGTTATGAGCCCGACGAGCTACCAGACTGCTCCACCCCGCGGCGGCGCAAAAGCAAGTCTACCCGGTCGCGCCGCGCTACGTCAAGCGGTCCCGGACGAGGCCGCCGACCGCCTCACGCTCACGCCGCGCCCGTGATCAGCGCCGGCGCCTCGGCCCGATCGGCGATGCGGACGCTGCCGTCCAGCAGGGCGCGCGCCGCCTCCAGACCGCGCCCGCCCCGATGATGGACCCGGATCAGTGGATCGCCGGCCGCGACGCGGTCGCCGATCTTGGCGTGCAGCGTCAC
>JBBDSD010000138.1:0-5397 GCA_040905065.1 Trueperaceae bacterium
GGCTGGTGCAGCACTCCGATCTAGCGCGCGCGTACTACGTGGCGATCCAGCGGGAACGGTCGCAGGAGCGTCTGCAGGAGCGGTTGCGGTTGCGGGACCTGACGGGGCAGGAGATCGTGGAGGTGACGGTGCCGCGCGGGGCGGCGCTGGTGGGGATGCGCCTACGCGATGCGCGTCTGCCGCGCGAGAGCATCGTGGTAGCGGTGCGCCGGGACGGGGCGACGCTGTTCCCGCACGGCGACACGGCGTTCGAGCCGAACGACACCGTGGTGGCGAACGTGGCGCCGGGCCACGGTCCGCGCTTTCGGGCGTTGGTGACGGCCAAGCCGGGCGACGCGCAGGGGCACGATCCACCCGCGGCCTCCTGAACGGCCCGAACGTCGCTCGAGGTTCTGCGGGCGTGCGTGACCGCGACGTCCGTCAGTAGCGGTCGAGCACGCGGTCCAGCGCTTCCGGCCGGGGTCGCAGATCGCCTTCGTCCAGGTCGGCGAGGGGAACGTCGCCCAGCCGAAGCGACTCGGCCAGGGACGGGCGGGTGGCGTCGTAGTGCAGCAGTCCGGTCAGGATCTCGCCTCGTTCGTCGGCCGTACGAAGCCGCGCGAGGGCGCGCGTGGGGTCGGAGGGGTCGTAATCGGCTTCGAGCTTGGCGAGCGTCAGGCGACTGCCGTCGTGCAGCTCGACGGTGCGCACGTCGCCCGGTGCGTGATCGTCGATCACCACGTCCTCCTGAGGCGGCACCCACCCCACGTCGTGCAGCGGCACTTCGTTCGCGCGTCCGTAGCCGTAGCTCTTGCGGCTGGCGTCGTCGTTGTTGAACGCCACGCAGGGACTGATCACGTCGATCACCGCGGTGCCGCGGTGCGAGAGCGCGCCCTTCAGGAGGGCGCGCAGTTGCTTGGCGTCGCCCGCGAACCCGCGCGCCACGAAGCCGCAGCCGGTGACCAGCGCTTCGGCGCAGAGGTCCACCTCGGGAAACGGGTTGGTACCGGCGTACTTGAGCTGCAGACCGTCCTCGGCGGTAGCGGAGAACTGGCCCTTCGTGAGACCGTAGACGCCGTTGTTCTCGATCAGGTAGACCATCCGCAGGTTGCGCCGGACCAGGTGCTTGAACTGGCCCATGCCGATCGATCCGGTATCGCCGTCGCCCGAGACGGCCAACGCCCGCAGCGACCGCTTCGCGGTGAGCGCACCGGTGGCGAAGGACGGCATGCGTCCGTGGAGGGCGTTGAAGCCGTGGGAGCTGCCGAGGAAGTAGGCGGGCGACTTGCTGGAGCAGCCGATGCCGGACATCTTCACGATCTCGTGGGGCGCGAGACCGAGCTCGAACGCGACCTGCACGATCTGGTTGGCGACGGCGTTGTGTCCGCACCCTTTGCAGAGCGTGGACGGCAGCCCTCCGTAGTCGGCCTTGACCCGACCGACGGCGTTGGGCGTCCGGGCGGAGGTTCGTGGCGGGGCGGCGTCGCTCACTGGGGTACCTCCCGAAGGCCGAGCGGGGCGAGATCCTGTCCCAGGTGGGGGGCAAGCCACGCCGTCACCTGATCGCTGGTGAACGGAAGGCCGTCTAGATGTGCGACGGAGACCAGTTTAGACGCCGTCGCGGGGCGGTCGGCGGCAAGGATCCCGAACAGTTGCGCGTTCCGGTTCATTTCGAGCACGACGATCGTGTCGTGAGCATCGAGGAACTGCGCGACCTCGTCGCCGATCGGCAGCGCGCGCAGCCGCAGGTACGAGAAGGCCGCGCCGTGCGCCGCCAACCGTTCGCGAGCCTCTTCCAGCGCGAAGCGCGTGGAGCCCATGCACACCACGCCGACCTCCGCCCCGTCGACCCGGTCGATCGCCGGTGCGGGCATGCTCTCGCGGACGGTGCTCCACTTACGGAGCAGGCGGTCCTGGTTCGTGCGCCAGTCGTCGGGTCGTTCGCTGTAGACGGCGTCCTGGTCGTGGCCGGTGCCGCGGCCGAACCAGGCGCTGCGCGGTTCGGGGTCACCGGGCACGGTGCGCTGCGGGATGCCGTCACCGTCCACATCCCGGTAGCGGCCGAACGGGTCGGGGATGTCGCTGCCGCGCACCACCTTGCCTCGGTCCATGGGACGGTCGGGATGCGCGAACCGGCGTGCCATCCAGGTGTTCATGCCGAGGTCGAGGTCGGAGAGGACGAACACCGGCGTCTGCAGCCGCTCCGCCAGGTCGAAGGCGCGCCAGCCGAACTCGAAGCACTCCTCGACCGATCCGGGCAGCAGCACCGGGTGGCGCACGTCGCCGTGGCCGAGCCCGTGCGCGAAGGCGACGTCGCTCTGCGCGGTGCGTGTCGGCAGCCCGGTCGACGGTCCTACGCGCTGCACGTCCCAGATGACGGCGGGGATTTCGGCGAAGTACCCGAGGCCGGCGAACTCCGCCATGAGGCTGACGCCGGGACCGCTGGTGGCGGTCATGGCGCGCGCGCCGGCCCAGCTGGCCCCGATCACCATGCCGATGGCGGCCATCTCGTCCTCCGCTTGCACGATCGCCCAGCTCGGGGTTCCGTCCTCGGCGGTCCGCAGATCGCGCAGATGCTCGCCGAGCGCATCGATCAGGCTGGTGGAGGGGGTGATCGGGTACCAGGCAATGAGGCTGACGCCGCCGAACACGCTGCCGAGGGCGGCAGCGTCGTTGCCGGTGATCAGCATGAGGTCCCGCGTCGCTTCCATCGCGTCGATGCGGTACGGATCGTGCTTGACCAGATTCGCGTCCGCCCAGCGCCAGGAGCCGCGGACCAGCGGAACGTTCGCGTCGACCAGCTTCCGGCGCCCGCCGAACTGCTTGTCCAGCGCCTCCTCGACCGACGCGAGGGGAAGTCCGAGCTGCCACGCCACCACGCCAAGATAGGTCATGTTGGCGAGGTACTCCTTGAGCTTGCCCTTCGCGCCCGCTTCGGTCAGCAACTCGCCGACCGGCACGCGGTAGGTCGTGACGTCGTCGCGTTCTGGGGCTCCTCGCAGATCGTCGTTCAGGATCAGGACGCCGCCGGGAGGAAGACCGTCGACGTCTTCGTGCAGCGTGCGGGCGTTGTAGGCGACGACGATCTCGGGGGCTTGGCGCGCCACCCAGCCCTCGGCACTTGCGCGGATGTGGAACCAGGTGGGCAGCCCCTGAATGTTGGACGGGAAGACGTTCTTGCCGTGCACGGGCACGCCTTGCAGGAAGATGGCGCGAAGCAGTGCGAGGTTGGCCGTTTGGGATCCGGTGCCGTTGGCCGTCGCGACCACGATCGAGAAATCGTTGACCCGCGCTCCGTCGGTCGTGCCGGGCGCGGGTCGTTCGCTGGTGGGGAGGACGGCCATCTACGCTCCTCTCGCGTCCGACCGGCTACCGCCTCGGGCCAGATCGGTCGCGTCGTTCGCCAAGGGTTGCCGTCATCCTACCGAACGAGCGCCGGCGTACCGCGGCGTCGAAGCCCAGCCCGAGGCCGGAGCACACGCGTCTGGCTCAGGCGGCCATCCCCTCGTCCGGATCGGGGTCGGCCGTAGCGTCGTCGGCACGTGCGCCCGCCGGGTCGTTCTTCTCGTCCAGCACAGCATCATCACGACCCGCAGGCTTGGTCTCGCCCCGCATCGCGGCGTACGTGGCCGCCCGCACCTCCGCCAACAGATCCGGATTGGCAGTCAAGAACTCGCCCGCCTTCTCCTTGCCCTGCCCCAACCGCGTATCGCCATACCCGAACCACGACCCGCTCTTCTGCACTACCTCCAGATCGCTGGCGATGCTCAACAAGTCCCCTACCTTGTCGATCCCCACCCCGAACAAGATCTCGATCTCCGCCTCCTTGAACGGCGGCGCCATCTTGTTCTTCGTGATCTTCACCCGCACCCGGTTCCCGACCTTCTCCCCCCCGACCTTCACGTCCCCCTTGCGACGCACCTCGATCCGCACGCTGGAATAGAACTTCAGCGCCCGCCCCCCAGGCGTGGTCTCCGGATTGCCGTACATCACCCCGATCTTCTCCCGAATCTGATTGATGAACACCGCCGTCGTCCGCGACTTCGCCAACACGCTCGTCAACTTCCTCAGCGCCTGACTCATCAACCGTGCCTGCAACCCCACGTGCGCGTCCCCCATCTCGCCCTCGATCTCCGCCCGCGGCACCAACGCCGCCACGCTATCGATCGCCACCACGTCCACCGCGCCCGAACGCACCAACAACTCCGTGATCTCCAGCGCCTGCTCCCCCGTATCCGGCTGCGACACCAACAACTCGCTCACGTTCACACCAAGCGCCTCCGCATACGACGGATCCAGCGCATGCTCCGCGTCCACGAACGCCGCCACCCCCCCGTTCGCCTGCGCCTCGGCAATCACGTGCAACGCAAGCGTCGTCTTCCCACCAGCCTCCGGACCGTACACCTCCACCACACGACCCCGAGGCACCCCACCAATGCCCAACGCCACATCCACGCTCAACGACCCCGTCGAAATCACCTGAATCCGCTCCCGCTGCGACTCGTCCCCCAACCGCATCACCGCACCCTTCCCGAACTGACGTTCCGCTTGGGCCAGAGCTGCGTCCAGCGAACGCTTCTTGGCGGTCTGTTCGGCGGTCATCGGAGCGACATCGGACTTGGACATGGTTCCTCCTCGGGAGCGTGGGGTCGGCGAGCCGATCGGTCGCGGAGGCGTCGGTTCGCTCCGGCACGTTCGGTCCCGCCCGTGAACGGTACCTTAAATCCTAAGGCCTCCGGTCGCGAAAGGCAAGGGGCCACGACTCGGGTACCCTGATCCGACGCCGCGACCGACACGGCCACCACCCTACGGCCACCACCCGACCGCGCCACGCCCTACGCTCACGCCCCCCGCTCCGCCGACGCCGCGGACGCGACCGACGAGGACCACGCATGCCTGCACGCCGCACCGCCCCGCCCCCGCCCGATCCGACCGCGGCCGAACCGACCACGGCCGAACCGTCCGCGTCCGCCGATCCGCCCGACGACCGGCCCACGGATCCCGACCCTACGCACGACCCGGCGCACGACCCGGCGCACGACCTGGCGCTGCCCGACCCGCTCGCCTTCCAGCGCGCTTCGCTGCTGCTCCTGGTGTTCCGCTTCCAAGGAAAGCGCACCCTGGTCGCGTCGCGCGTCATGACCAGTTCCGACTTCGCGGCGGAGCTGCGAGCGCACGTGGCGATCCTGGAGCGGTACTACGGTCGCCACCGGGTCAGCGCCGTCGAGGTCGTGTCGTACCAGCACGGACGGTTCTACGCCGACCCCTGGCCGGACGGCCGGCGGTTGCTGGAGCGCCTCGCACCCACGCTGCGGACCGACCGATCGGACGGCGCGGACGCGGGCGGGGCCGACGAGGCCAGAGACGACGCGGGCAGGGACGACGCGGGCAGGGACGACGCGGGCAGGGACGACGCGG
>JBBDSD010000138.1:5497-8763 GCA_040905065.1 Trueperaceae bacterium
CGCGGGCAGGGACGACGCGGGCAGGGACGACGCGGGCAGGGACGACGCGGGCAGGATCGACGAGAACGACCCCTCGCGGAACGATGCGCCCGAACCGATCGATCCGGTGCCGCCCGAGGGGCCCGGATCCTAGCGCTCGCGCGGCACCGGCACGATCGCCCGCAACGCCCGCAGATCGGCTGCGCCCGCGACGTGCATGGCGACCCGTAGCTCCTCGATCCAGCGACGAAGGACCGCTTCCACCGCGTCGGCCGACTCGGTCGCCGGCCGCAGCAGCGGCCACGCCGACGCGCACCACGATGCGCCCGACGCGATCGCCTTGGCAATGTCCAGCCCACTGCGGATCCCGCCCGACGCGATCAGGGGCGTACCGTCGGCCACGGCGAGCGCCCGGCGCAACGCCGTCGCGGTCGGAATGCCCCACTCGACCAACGCCTCGTCCTGCGGGGCGCCCCAACGGACGTACGCCTCGACACGCGCCCACGAGGTGCCCCCCGCTCCGGCCACGTCGAACGCCGCGTAGCCGGCCGACGCCAAGCTCGCCACCGTCCCCGCGTCCAGACCGTGCCCGACCTCCTTGACGAGCAGCGGCCGCCCGACCTGCGCCGGCAACGCGCGCAACGCCGGAAGCAGGTCGCGAAAGTCGCCGTCGCCGCCCTCCTGCAGCGCTTCCTGCAACGGATTCGCGTGCAGCGCCAGACCGTCGGCGCCGACCGCGTCGATGGCCTCGAGGATCCGGTCCGGTCCGTACCCGCGCCGGACCTGCGCCACCCCGAGGTTGCCGAGCAACGGCACATCCGGCGCGTAGCGGCGCACCGCGAACCCGGGCGTCACGGCGGGGTCCTCGAGCATCACGCGCTGCGATCCGAGCATCATGCCGACCCCGACCCGCTGCGCCGCGGTCGCCAGGTTCCGATTGATCGTCGCCGACAGGCGCGCCCCGCCGGTCATCGCACCGATGAAGATCGGAGCGGCCATGGGGCGCCCGAGGAAGGTGGTGGCGGTATCGACGGCCGCGAGGTCGGTCTCCGGAAGGGCGCGGTACGGAAGGTCGATCGCTTCGAAGCCGGTGGTCCGGGTCCGGTACTGCACCGGTCGTTCCAGGCACGCTTCGACGTGCCGCAGCTTTCGTGCGGAGATCGCTTCGCTCACGCTTCACGGTAGCCCGGCCCGGCAAAGCGGGACCGCGGTCCGGCTCACCGAACGTCAAGCCAGCAGGCGCACCCCGTTGCCGACCACGATGGCGACGATGCCAGCCAGGATCGCCACCGAGGCGTACCCCGCCGCCAGCGAGACGCGACGATCCCGCGGCAGCCCCTGTCGCGCGAAACCCCACAACGCGCCCCCAATCACGCCGCCTACGTGCCCCCACAGGGAGACGCCGGGGACGGCCACGGACAGCACCGTGATCAACAGCATCCACTGCACCAGGCTGCGCGTCATCATCCGGTCCCCCGCCCCGCGACCCCGGAGCACATCCGCCAACAGCGCGCCGGCCACGCCCAACACCCCGCCCGACGCGCCCACCAGCACCACCACCTGGCCGGCTTGCGCCACCTGGGTCAGGTACGCCCCCATGGCCGTGCCCGCCACGAACGCGGCCAGCAGGTCGCCCCAATGGCGCCGCCCCTCCAGCATCCGCCCGATGTCGAACAGGACCCAGGCGTTGAGGGCGATGTGGATCAGGTTTCCGTGCACGAACGCGTAGGACAGGAACCTCCACCACGCCTCGCCACCAGGGACGCCCGGAACGCCCAGCAGGTAGGCCGCCGCCGCCCAACTCGGATCGATGCGCCCGAGCGTGGTCGCGACCGGCGCTGCGAACCGGTCGAGCGCCGACTGCGCCAGGTACGACGCAATCAGCACGGCCGTCAACGACCAGGTGCCGACCGGACGCTTCGGACGGAGTTCGGGAACCGTTGCCCCCGCCTCGCGCAGCCGCTCCGCGTACCGCGGCCTCAACGGAGGGGGTGCCGCCGCGTACGCTCGGGTCCACAACTCCCCCGCCGCACCGTGGTCGCCGCGCGCCGCCGCGGTCGCCAGCACGGCGAACAGTTCGTGCGTGGGCACGCCCTCCGGCGGCGGGTTCAGGTGCCGCTGCGTCTCCGCCACCCGGCCTCGCGCCGCCGCCAGACGGGCCGCGGAGAGGCGCGCCGCCGATCGGAGCGCGGCGCTGGCCTCCGGGTCCTCGGCGTACGCTTCGAGCTCTCCGATCCGATCGGCCGCCTCGTCCGTACGGTCCAGCGCCAGCAACGCCTGGACCCGCGCGGCCTCGATCGTCCACGCCGCATTCGTCGCGACGTGGAGCGCGTCCGGCACCGTCGGCGCGGCGTCCAGCAGGCGTTCCCACGCCTCGGACCGGGCTAGCCAGGCGATGCGCAGATCGCTCGCGCCGTCCGGAATCAGGCGGTCGGCCGCTTCCAGGTCGCCGCGCTGAAGGGCGAGGCGGGCCAGCAAGTTCCGCACCCCGTCCCGTGCCGACGGGGTCCAATACAGGACGTCGGTCAGCGTTTCGGCGAGCCGGTACCGTCCGGTGCGCGCGAGCGTTCCGACCGCGATCGGCGCGAACACGAACAGCGGTCCCAGCGTCGCGGCCGCGACCTCGACCCAGCCGACGCTCGCCAGCGCGGTGAGGTCGGCCGCCACCACGTACCCGGCCAGGGCGGTGGATAGCAAGGTCTTGACCGGAAGTTCGCTGCCGGGCGGGGCCAGGCGGTTCGCCCAGCGGACGGCGTACACGCCGCTCACCAGCACCACGAGCGAGAGGAGGGCCAGTTGGCTCATGTCCCGGAGGGTACCGCGTGCCCGGTGCGGGCTGGGCCCCACTCGGACGACGCGGTATGATGCGGAGCGGTCGCAACCCCCGTCGGTCCACGTCCGCGACTCGGAGGTACCGTGTCCGTTCTGTTCGCCCTCCCCTTCCTGCTGATCGGTTACTTGGTCGGTTCGATTCCGACCGGCGTGCTCGTCGCGCGCGCGCGTGGCGTGGACCTGCAACGCACCGGATCGGGCAACATCGGCGCCACCAACGTGCTGCGCGCGATCGGACCCCGTTCGGCCGCGTTCGTGGTGCTGATGGATCCGATCAAGGGCGCTGCGGCCACCTTCTTTCCGATCGCGATGGGCATGGACGCCTGGACCGTGGGCGCCACGGCCGTCGCGACCGCGCTCGGCAACAACTTCAACGTGTTCTTGGGCATGCGCGGCGGCAAGGGGATCGCGACCAGCCTGGGCGCCTTCCTGGTGATCGCGCCCCAAGCGACGCT
>JBBDSD010000139.1:0-3182 GCA_040905065.1 Trueperaceae bacterium
CCGGCGCCCCCGAGCCGTTCGTGCGTGGGGACGAAGACCCGAACGCCAGTCCCGACCGGCCGCACGACCCGGACCTCCTGCGCTCCCGCCGCCGCCTGCTGACGCGCGCAGCACGCGGCGCGGTCGCGCTGGGCCTCGCCGGCCTCGGCCTGCGGGCGCTCGCGCAGCAGGGGGCGCACGCCCCCGAACCGGACGTGCACGAAGGCGAGTCGCTGCAGACCGCCATCGACCGCGCCACACCGGGATCGGTGATCCGCGTCGGACCCGGTAGCTTCCACGAGACCGTGATCATCGACAAGCCGCTCACCCTGCTCGGGAGCGGGTACCGACGCACCGTGCTGCACGCCGACCGCAGCGCCTTCCGCTGGTCGGGCCTACCACGCGAGCAGTACGTCGTCGGCGGCATCAACGTACGCGACACGCGCGACGTGACCGTCGCCGGCTTCACCGTCCGCGACGCGCTGGAAGGGATCTGGGTCTCCGCCTCGCGCAATGTCTTGATCCGCGACTGCATGTCGTGCGATCACGACTCGTCCGGGTACTACCTGTGGGCCAGCCAGGGCTGCATCGTCGAACGGTGCGACGGCGCCACCAGCGCCGTCGGCTTCTACCAGGGCAACTCGGTCGACATCACCGTCCAGAACAGCGTGTTCCGCCACAATCGCGGCGGCCGCGTGCCCCACCTCGACGATGATCACTACCCCGGCATCGGCATCCTGATGGGCAACATGTCGCTCGGCTGCACCCTGATCGGCAACGCCCTGTTGGACAACCTGGACTGGGGCGTCGGCGTGAGCCTGGGCGTGCGCCAGGTGCAACTCATCGGCAACGCCTTCGAACGCAACGACGTCGGCGTCTTCGTCGGCGAGCCGAACGTCCGCCTACGCGCCAACGCCTTCGACGGCAACGCCCGCCTCGCGATCGACGACGGCGGGGTCGAGGTCGACGCCCGCGACAACTGGTGGGGCGCACCCGACGGCCCCAGCGGTGCCGGACCGGGAAGCGGCGACGCCGTCACCGCCAACGTCCTCTACCGACCGTTCGCACGCGCGCCGCTCGACCTTCCCGCGGCCGGGCCGCGCGACGACCCCGGCCCGATCTGAACGGCGGAACCCCACCGGGAGCGGCACCCTCCCCCGCTCCCGGCCCACTGGACGGTACGCTGGCGGCAGCATGCCGCCCACCGACCGGTACCACGCTGCGTTCGCGAACGCCTTCGACGCGATCCTGATCACGCGTCCCGACGGCACCATCCTGGACGCGAATCCGTCCGCGTGCCGGCTGTTCGGCCTGCGTCGAGCGGAACTGGTCCGCCTCGGCCGCAGCGGCGTTGTCGATCCGAGCGACCCACGCCTGTCGGTCCTGCTGCGCAAGCGCGAGACGCACGGGCACGCCCACGGCGAGCTACGCATGCGGCGCGGCGACGGCAGCACCTTCGAAGCCGAGATCGCCAGCGTGCTCTACGACGGACCGGACGGCGTCCCCGAGACCAGCATCGTCGTGCGCGACCGAACCGCACGGATCGATGCCAAGCGCCAACGCGCGTGGGAGTACGCCACCCTGCTCGAGCGGATCGGGGAACTCGCGGAGCGCGTGGGCGCCGCCACGGACACGAACGCCGTCTATCGCGCCCTGTTCCAGTTCGCCCACGCGACCACGCCCGCCCGGGCCCTGCTGGTCGCGCACTACGACGCCGAACGTGACGTCCGCGTCGCCGCGTTCGCCGCCGGCATCGCCGACGGAGCGTACGAAGAGAGCGACGTGAGCGCCCTGCCGCCCGGCGGCATGGGCGACCAACCGCACGCGCGCGCCATCCGCGACCGCTCCCCGATCGTGATCGACGACCTGAGCGAGGTGGCGGCCCGGTTCCCGTCCGACCGCCTCGGGTCCGACGCCGGTTCGGAGGACGACGCACCGCCCCTCTCCGCCGCCATCCTGCCGATGACCGTGCTGGACGAGAGCATCGGCGTGTTCGAACTGCAGAGCACCGAACGGGCGGCCTTCCGGCCGGAGCATCTCGGTCCCCTGGCCCTGGCGGCCGACCTGGCGGCGATCGCCACCAAGAACCTGCGCCTCCTGCGTCGCGAACGCCGCGCCCGCCGCGACGCCGAGGGCGAACGCCACCGCCTGCACGACGTGATCGAGCAGGCCCCGGCGATGATGGCCACCGCCGAAGGGCCGGACCACGTGTTCACCCACGCGAACCGTCGCTACCGCCAGACGCTCGGGCTGGGCGAGGACGTGGTCGGGCGTTCCGTCCGCGAGGTCCTGCCCGAGGTCGAGGCGCAGGGAATCGGCGAGATTCTCGACCGCGTCCGGGCCAGCGGCGAACCGTTCGTGGCGGACAACCTGCCGATGCACCTGAACGTGCGCGGCGTGCCCACCACCTTCCACTTCGACCTGGTCTACCAACCGCTCCGCGACGGCGAAGGGACCGTGACCGGCGTCCTGGCCCACGTGATCGACGTCTCTCCGCTCGTGCACGCCAACGAACGCCTGGAACGCCTCGCCGCCGACCTCGAGGAGGCGTACGACCGCACCATCGAGGGCTGGGGCCGCGCGCTCGACCTCAAGGACGCCGAGACCGCCGGGCACAGCCAACGCGTGACGACAGACGCCGTGCGGCTGGGGCGGCGGATGGGCCTGAGCGAGGCGGACCTACGGCACCTGCGGCGCGGCGCGCTGCTGCACGACATCGGCAAGATGGGCGTCCCCGATCGGATCCTGCTCAAACCGGGCGCGCTGGACGCCGACGAGTGGCGGATCATGCAGAGCCACACCAGCTACGGCGCCGACCTGCTGAAACCGATCGCGTTCCTGGAGCAGGCGCGCGACGTGCCCCGCCACCATCACGAACGGTGGGACGGCGGCGGCTACCCCGACCGCCTGGCCGGCGAAGCGATTCCGCGCCTGGCGCGGATCTTCGCCGTCGTGGACGTGTACGACGCGCTCACCAGCGACCGACCGTACCGCGCTGCGTGGACCGCGCAGCAGGCGCTCGCGCACCTGCGCGAGCAGGCCGGCCAGCAGTTCGACCCCGACGTGATCAACGCGTTCCTCGCGATGCAGGCGGAGGACGGGGGCGCCCCCGCTTCCGAGCCCGCCAGCTGACGCGGGGTCGTGGGGCGCGCCGGCGCGCCCAGCGACCTGCGGTCCTCCTCGGCCGCGTTCGGTATCGTGGG
>JBBDSD010000139.1:3192-6687 GCA_040905065.1 Trueperaceae bacterium
CGCACCGTCGTGCACGCCGAACGGCCGGAAGGGGGACCCCGGCCGGAGGCACGCCCGGTCGCATCCTGGCCCGGGACCCCCGCAGGGCGCTGGAGGAATTTCGTGCCGAACGACGAACCGAATCCCGTACCCGATCCGGTCGACGGAGCCCGATCGCAGAACGACCCCGAAGAGCGGCCCGCCTGGATGAAGCGCTGGAATCTGGACATCGATCCGCCCGTGTTCTTCATCTCGTCGCTGTTGATCCTCCTGATGGTGGCGCTGACCGTGATGTTCCAGGACGCCGCCGGCACCGTGTTCGGGGGTCTGCAGGCCAGCATCGCCAACAACTTCGGTTGGTTCTTCGTGCTGGTGGTCAACGTCGTGCTGATCTTCTGCGTGTACCTGGTGTTCACGCCGATGGCCGACATTCGCTTGGGCGGCCACGACGCCAAGTCGGAGTTCACCACCCTAGGCTGGTTCTCGATGCTGTTCAGCGCCGGCATGGGGATCGGCCTGCTGTTCTACGGCGTGGCCGAACCGATGTTCCACTACGTCGCCGGCCCCCGGGCCGAACCGGGCACCGTCGCCGCCGCCGAGCAGGCGATGCAGTACACCTTCCTGCACTGGGGCCTGCACCCGTGGTCGATCTACGCCCTGGTCGGCCTGGCGCTCGCCTTCTTCAGCTTCAACCGCGGCATGCCGCTCACCATCCGCACCGTGTTCTATCCACTGCTGGGCGAACGGATCTACGGCTGGCCGGGAACGCTGATCGACGTGCTGGCGACGATCGCCACCCTGTTCGGCGTCGCCACCTCGCTGGGTCTGGGCGTGCAGCAGGTCAACGCCGGGCTGGACCACCTGTTCGGCATCGGCATGAACGCGACCATGCAGCTGTTCCTGATCGCCGGCATCACCATGATCGCGGTGGTGTCGGTCGTGCGCGGCCTGAAGTCCGGCATCCAACGGATCAGCCAGTTCAACGTGATCGCCGCCGCCGTGCTGCTCCTGTTCGTGATGATCCTGGGGCCGACCCTGTTCATCCTGAACGGCTTCGTCGAGAACGTGGGCATGTACCTGCAGAACTTCCCGCAGCTGGCCACCTGGACCGAGACGTACACCGCCACCACCTGGCAGGAAGGCTGGACGGTCTTCTACTGGGGCTGGTGGATCGCCTGGTCGCCGTTCGTCGGCATGTTCATCGCGCGCATCAGTCGGGGCCGCACCATCCGCGAGTTCATCCTCGGCGTGATGCTGATCCCCACGTTCGTGACGTTCGTATGGCTCACCGTGTTCGGCGACGGCGCGCTCTGGATCGAGCGGTTCGGCGCCGGCGGCCTGGCGACCGCGGTGCAGGAGAACATCCCCGTCTCGCTGTTCGTCTTCCTCGAGAGCTTCCCGCTAGCGATCGCCAGTTCCCTGCTCGCCGTGGTGGTGGTGATCAGCTTCTTCGTGACCAGCTCCGACTCCGGCTCGCTGGTGATCGACATCATCACCGCCGCCGGCAACCCCGATCCGCCCGTGCCGCAGCGCGTCTTCTGGGCCGTCACGGAGGGCGTCGTCGCGGGCGTCCTGCTGCTAGGCGGCGGCCTGGTCGCGCTGCAATCGGCGGCCATCGCCACCGGCCTGCCGTTCGCGCTGGTGCTCCTGCTGATGTGTTGGTCGCTCCACCGCGGCCTGAAGCGCTACATCGAACGCTACCCCCAAGCGGTCGAACGCCCGATCGAACCCCGCCCCCTGCGTCCCGCCGGCGGCCGCTCGCAAGCGAGCCGACGCGGCACGTCCGGCGGCTGACGCCGATAGGAACCGAGGAGGCTCCCGTGCCGAACGTTCCCTGCCGAACCCCCGACCGCCCTTCGTGCGCCGCGTTCCCCGCGCAGGCCGCGCCCCCACGCCGCCTCGCAGCGGTGATCCTCGCCGCCCTGCTCTTCCTCGCCCCCGCCGTCGCAGCCGCGCAGGAACCGCTGCGCATCGCGCACGCCGACTGGTCCTCGTCCCAGGCCAGCGCCTGGGTGGTGGCCGAAGCGCTACGCGCCGACGGCCACCGCGTGACGCTGCAGGAGTACGCCATCGACGAAGCCTGGGACGCCGTCGCGCACGGGGACGCCGACGTGCTGTTCTCCGCCTGGCTGCCGTCCACCCACGCACCGTACTGGGACCGATTCGGTAGCGACCTCACCGACCTGGGACCCAACCTGGAAGGCACCCGCACCGGCCTTGCGGTCCCCGACGTGGGCGGCGGGCGCCAGACCGGCGGCGACGGTCAACGCGGGGCCGGCGCCGCCGATCTGGAGTCGATCTCCGACTTGGCGGACCGTTGGGAGTCGTACGGCCGCGTGATCGTGGGCATCGAACCGGAGGCGGGCGTGATGCGGCAGGCCCGCGAGGCGTTGGAGGTCTACGGCCTGGACGGCTACGAACTGCTCGAGACCGGAAGCGAGGAGGCCATGTTGAGGCGCCTAGCGGACGCCGTGCGGACCGGCACGCCGATCGTGATCACCGGCTGGGTGCCCCTGTGGGCCAACGCCCGCTGGAACCTGCGCTTCCTGGACGATCCCGAAGGGACGTTCGGCGGCAGCGAGGCGATCCACACCCTGATCCGGCCCGGCCTGCGCGACGACGCACCCGACCTGGTCGAGGTGCTGGACCGCTTCGCCTGGTCGGCCGGGGAGATGGAGCGGGTGATGATCTGGATGCAGGACGACGCCACCCTGCCCGGCGCGGCCGCCCGGCGCTGGCTGCAGGCGAACCCCGCCACCGTCGAGGGGTGGTTCGCGGAGCCCTGACGCGCGAGGGCTTTCGGTGCGTCGCGCGGGCGCGCGACGCACCGCGTGACAGATCCGTGACACATCCGCGGCGCCCGCACGACTACGATGTCGACTCGGTGGAACGACTGGCCCTCATCGGCGTGTCGCACCGTCGTGGCGGGGCCGACGCACTGGCCGACTGGCACGAACGGTACGCGGATCCCGGCGCCCTCGCGGCGGCCGGCCTTCCGCGTGGCGTGGTGCTGGCCACCTGCAACCGCTGGGAAGCCCTGGTGCACCTGCCGCCCGACCTGTCGCCGGACGACGCCCGACGCCGCCTCGGTCGCGACGCCTCCGGCCGGCGCCCCTCGCTGTGGCTGGGCGACGGCGCGCTGGAACGCATCCTGCGCATCGCATCCGGCCTGGACAGCGTCAATCCGGGCGAGGACCAGATCATGCGCCAGGTGCGGCAGGCGTACCTGAGCGCCCGCGAAGCCGGTCGCACCGACGCGCTGCTGGCGTTCGCCTTCGAACGCAGCCTGCGCGCCGCCAAGCGGATCCGGCGCGAGGTGGCGCTGGCGCCGGTCCGCACCAGCCTGTTCAGCCTGGCCCGGCCGGAGCTCGAGCGGACGCTTCCGAGCGGCTCGGCCGTGCTGGTGCTGGGCGCCGGCGAGATGGGCGAGCTGGCGGCACGCTCCCTTCGCGACATCGGCATGCACGTGACCGTCGCCAACCGGAGCGAAGCGCGGGCCCGCGCGCTCGGCGAGGC
>JBBDSD010000139.1:6697-8714 GCA_040905065.1 Trueperaceae bacterium
GGGCGTGCGCGCCGCGCGCCTCGCCGACGTCCTCGCCGACCCACCCCGGGTCGAGGCGATCGTGTGCGCCACCCCCGTCCGCCACCTGGTCGGTCCCGACCTGCTGCGACGCAGCGGCGCACGCCGCTGCGTGGACCTGGGCATTCCCCGCAACGTCGATCCCGTCGCCGCGCGCGAGGCGGGCGTGCGGCTGTTGGACGTCGACGCGCTGCGCGAGGTGGGCGAGGCCCGACGCGCGGAGCTGCACGACGCCCTGGCGCGCGCCGAACGGTTGGTGCTGGAAGAACTGGACGCCGCCCTGGACGAGTGGAACGAACGGCAGTTGGGCCCTTCGATCCGGGCGCTGCGCGACCGCACCTACGACACCCTGGCCGCGTCGCTGCCGGAAGAGGACGCCAAGCGCCTGGTCGGGCGGCTGGTGCACGATCCGATCAAGGGCCTGCGCGCGATCGCCCGCGAGCACGGCGTCGAGGTGGCCCGCACCTACCTGACGGAGACCGGTCTGGACGCGGCGGCGAACGGTGCGCCGGCCGCGAACGGCGCTGCACCCACCAGCACGCCCACCGCAGCGCCCACGGCACGGAACGGGGAGCGACCGTGAGCGACGACCCGCGCTTGCGCCACGCCGGCCCTCCGCCCCCGCCGCGGGCCGACCGGCCGGACCGCGTCCGCATCGCCACGCGCGGCAGCGACCTGGCGCTGTGGCAGGCCACCTGGATCGCGGGCCGGCTGCAGGACGTGGGCGTCGCGTCCGAGCTGATCCGGATCACCACGCAGGGCGACGTGGACGGCCGCCCGTTCGCGCAACTCGGCGGCGCGGGCTTCTTCGTGAAGAGCGTGCAGGAAGCCGTGCTGGACGGCCGGGCCGAGATGGCGGTCCACTCCTGCAAGGACCTGCCCAGCGCCGCTACCGACGGGCTCGAGATCGCTGCGCTGCCGGGCCGGGCCGACCCGCGCGACGTGTTGCTGGTGCGCCCGGAAGCGTACGCGCGCGACGCGCGCCCGTCGACCGGCGACGCGACGACGGACGCTCCGCTGCTTCCGTTGCGCGAGGGCGCCACGGTCGGGACCAGCGCCGTCCGCCGCCGCGATCAGCTGCTCTGGCATCGGCCGGACCTGACCGTCGCCGAACTGCGCGGCAACGTGCCCACCCGCATCGCCAAGCTGCACGAGGGCCGCTACGACGCGATCGTGATCGCGGCCGCCGGCCTGGAGCGACTCGGGCTCCGGCCCAGCGGCGTGCAGGTGGTGCCGCTCGATCCGGAACGGTTCCTGCCCGCCCCGGCCCAGGGCGCGCTGGCGCTCGAGATCCGGCGCGACGACGCTCCGCTGGCTGCGGTCGCGACCGAGCTGCACGACCTGGAGGCCTACCCCACCCTAGCCGCCGAGCGGGGCCTGATGGGGCTGATCCAGGGCGGATGCCAACTGTCGCTGGGCGCCTACGCCCAGCGCGACCGGGACGGCCGACTGTCGCTGCGCGCCTGGTACCGCGGTCACGGCGTGCACGTCCAGCACGCGCGCGCCGAAGAGGCCGCGCTGCTGGCGTACGACGCGCTGGGGCGCCCCGACCCGCGCACGGAGCGGACCTCCTCGGCAGCCGCGAGGGGGGCGTGAGCCCGATGTCCGACGTGACGTCCGACGTGACGGTGGTCCTGACGCACGGCGCCGGCCGGCTCGACGCGCTGGCCCCCGCCCTGCACGCCGCCGGCCTGCGGACCGTGCACCGCCCCCTCACCGAGGTCCGACCGCACCCGGAGGCGAAGCCCGAAGCGCGCGACCTGCTGGCGCTACCGTGGCTACTGTTCGCCAGCCGTTCCGCGGTCGACGCCTGGACGGCGTTCGGCCTACCGCTCCCTGCGGACGGACCGCGCGTGGGTGCGGTCGGGGACGGAACCGCCGCGGCCCTCGCGCGCGCCGGCGGTCGCGCGACCCTGGTCGGCCGCGGCACCGCCGCCGACCTGGCGCGTGCCTTCCTGGCGCGACCGGAGGTACCCTCGGCTAGTGCAGCGGCGGTACT
>JBBDSD010000140.1:0-8706 GCA_040905065.1 Trueperaceae bacterium
CTGGACCCGATCAGGGTGCCGTCCAGATCCAGGACCGCCAACGGGATCACGAAGTGGCTCCGTCCGCATCGGTCGGCAGCAGTTGCAGACCCAGTTCGTGCAACTGCTCCTCGGGCACCCGCGCCGGTGCGCCGGTCAGCGGATCGCCGCCGCGCACGTTCTTCGGGAACGCGATCACGTCGCGCAGGCTGCCCGCGCCGGCCAGCAGCATCGCTAACCGGTCCAGCCCCCAGGCGATGCCGCCGTGCGGCGGCGTGCCGTAGCGCAGCGCGTCGAGGAAGAAGCCGAAGCGGGCCTCGGCCTCCTCGTCCGTGAATCCCAGCGCACGGAACATGCGGTCCTGCGTGGCGCGGTCGTGGATGCGGAGCGACCCGCCCCCGATCTCGAAGCCGTTCAGGACCAGGTCGTACGCTTGCGCTCGCACGCTGCCCGGGTCGGACTCCAACCGCTCCAGGTCGTTCGGATGGGGCTGGGTGAACGGGTGGTGCATGTAGGTCCAGTCGCCCGTCGCCTCGTCCTCCTCTAGCAGCGGGAAGTCGACGATCCAGGCGAACGACGGGGCGGCGTCGTCCGGCACCAGGTCCAGGCGGTCGCGCAACGCCGTGCGGACGGCGCCCAACGCACCGCACGCCAGCGAGCGACGGTCGGCGATCAGCAGCAGCAGGTCGCCGTCGGTCGCAGCGACCTCGAGCAGCGCGGGCGTCTCGGCCTCCAGGAACTTGGCGATGGGGCCCTGGAAGCCGTCGCCGTTCCGCCGGAGCCAGGCCATCGCCTTGGCGCCGTGCACCTTGGCGTGCGCTTCGAGCTGGTCCAGCGCCTTGCGGCTCAGCTCGCCCGCCCGCTCGGCCGGCACCCGCAGCGCCTTGACGGTGCCGCCGGCGTCCAGCGCGGCGGCGAAGCCTCGGAAGGCGGTGCCGGCGAAGGTGGCGTCCAGCGTGATCAGTTCGTACCCGAAGCGCAGGTCCGGCTTGTCGCTGCCGAAGCGGTCGATCGCGTCGCGGTAGGACAGCCTGGGAAACGGCGTGCGAATCGTCCAGCCGGCCGCTTCGTGCACCACGTGCGCCATCAGTCGTTCGTTGAGGTCCAGCACGTCGTCCTCGTCCGCGAAGCTCATCTCGAGGTCCAACTGCGTGAAGTCCGGTTGCCGGTCGGCGCGCAGGTCCTCGTCCCGGAAGCAGCGCGCGATCTGGAAGTACCGGTCGGCACCGCCCACCATCAGCAGTTGCTTGAACAGCTGCGGCGATTGCGGCAGCGCGTAGAACGATCCCGGGCGGGTGCGGGACGGCACCAGATAGTCGCGGGCGCCCTCCGGCGTGGCCAGGGTCAGCAGCGGCGTCTCGATCTGCAGGAATCCCGCGTCGTCCAGGAAGTCCCAGATCGCCTTGATCAGGCGGTGCCGCAGCCGCAGGGGCGCCATCCGTTCCGGCCGGCGCAGGTCCAGGTAGCGGTAGCGCATGCGCAGCTCTTCGGACGTTTCATTGCCGCCGTCCGCCACCGGGATCGGCGGCGTGTCGGCGGCGGCCAGCACGGTGATGGCGTCGGCGGCGACCTCGACGGCGCCCGATCCGTCGTCGGCCCGCTGCTCCGGCGGTCGGACGCGGACGGTGCCGCGCACCTCGACCACCCACTCCGAGCGGAGCGTTTCGGCCACCGCGAAGGCGTCGCGGGCGTCGGGGTCGACCACGACCTGCACGCGGCCGGCGTGGTCGCGGAGCTCGAGGAACACCAGGCCGCCCAGATCGCGGCGGCGGTGGACCCAACCGTTCAGGGTGACGGGCGAACCGGCGTGCTGGGGGCGCAAGGCGCCGCACGAATGCGTTCGGGGCATAGGGGTCAGTCCTTCCGGGCGGCGGCGGCCAGCTCGCTGGACGCGATCTCGCGCTGTTCGCCGCTCGCCAGGTGCTTCAGGGTCCAGACGTCGCGTTCGCGTTCGCGCTCGCCGCGCATCGCCGCCCAGCGGGCCCCGACGCGATCGGCGTCGCGCAGGCCCTTGCCGGGCGCGCGCTTCTGGTAGGCGTGCTGCACGTGCAGGTGGGGCCGCAGGTCGCGCGCCAGACGGGCGGCTTCGTCCACCGCCGCGGCGTCCATCGGGACCAGGAACAGGTCCGGTCCGGCGGCGCCTGTGGGCAGCGCTTCGGCTTGGGCGAGGGCGTCCAGCACGCGCTCGACCCCCATCGCCCAGCCGATGGCGGGCGTGGCGGGACCGCCCAGGGTGCGGACCAGCTCGTCGTAGCGTCCGCCGCCCGCCAGCGCCGATTGCGCGCCGATCCCTTCGGCGTGCACCTCGAACGCGGTGCGGCGGTAGTAGTCCAGGCCGCGCACGATGCTGGGCGCCAGATCGTACGGGATGCCCCAGTCGCGCAGGTAGCCGGCGACGGCGTCCAGGTGCTCGCGGGCGGCGGGCCCCAGCCGATCGAGCGGGGCGTCCAGATCTTGGATCAGCGCTTGGTCGCCCTCGTCCTTGCTGTCGAGGACGCGCATCGGGTTGAGGCGCAGGCGCTCGCGGCTGGTGGGGGAGAGCCTGTCCTGCACCGGCGTCAGCGCGTCGCGCAGGTAGGCGTTGTAGGCGTCGCGGTCCTCCGGGTCGCCGACGCTGCCCAGCGCGACCCGCACGCGCGGTAGGCCGAGAGCGACCAGCAGGTCGTGCAGAAGGGCGATCGATTCGGCGTCCAGCAGGGGTCCGGGAAGCCCCAGCAGTTCGCAGTTCAGCTGGTGGAACTGGCGGAAGCGACCGCGTTGCACGTTCTCGGCGCGAAAGGCGGGCCCCAGACTCCACAGCTTGACCGGCGTGGGGCGCGTGTGCATGCCGTGCTCCACGAACGCGCGCAGCACGCCGGCGGTGAACTCCGGCCTGAGCGTGAGGCTACGACCGCCGCGATCCTCGAAGCGGTACATCTCTTTCTGGACGACCAAGTCGGCCGATTCGCCGACGGAGCGATCGAACAACTCGCTGTACTCGAAGATCGGGGTGGCCAGCTCGGCCACGCCGGCGCGTCCGAGCACGCGTTCGGCGGTGTCGCGCAGGTGGCGCCAGGCGCCTTGGGATTCGGGAAGGACGTCGTAGGTGCCTTTCACGGCTCGAGTCCGCATCACCCGCAGAGCATACACGGTCGTCCCGTGCGGGCCGGACCGCGCCGAACGCAGCGCGAGGTGGGGCCGATCCGGTTCCACGCGAACGTGCGCGCTCCGTTCCGGAGCCCGCGGGGCGGGACGGAACGGAGCGCCCTCGCGCGGCCGCTGCCGCTGCCGCTGCCGCGAGCGGCCTGGGTCAGTTCAGGCTGGCGGGAAGTCCGTTGCTGACGCTTCCGGCCACGACCACGCAGACGAAGCCGGAGCCGACGCCGCCGGGGTTCTCGAACGACACGCGGTTAGCGGTCCACGAGGTCGCGTCGACCTGCACCCCGCCGGAGCAGTCGGAGCGAGCCCCGATCACGACGTAGCTGTCTTCGGCCTCGCCGCTTTGGCCGTCGCCGAAGTAGCGGCCTTGCAGCGTCACGCTGTCGCCGCCGTCCTGCGGCAGCTGCACCGAGTAGAGCGTGGGAACGACGTTGGTCATGACCGACGAACTGGGGGCGCACGCGCCGAGCACGAGCAGCACGGCGGTCAAGACCGCCAGGGTTGGAATCCAGGGGTGACGCTTCACTGGTGCCTCCTTGGCAGGAAGCGTACGCGGGCGGATGCGGGGCGTCAATGGCATCTCTCACGCCGCGTCGCGCTGCGAGCGGCCGGTCGGCCGGATCTCGCGGCCCGACGCGCGGCGGCCGCGATCGCCCCGCGCGGCTATGCTCGGGGGCGTGAGCCACTTCTTCGCCTACCTGGCCCGCATGAAGTACATCGCCCGCTGGGGCCTGATGCGCAACACGCGGCCGGAGAACATCCAGGAGCACTCGCTGCAGGTGGCCATGATCGCGCACGGCCTCGCGGTCCTGCGCCGTCGCCGCTTCGGCGGCGGGCCGGATCCCCAGCGCGTCGCGCTGCTGGCGGTGTTCCACGACGCCGAGGAGGTCATCACCGGCGACCTGCCCACGCCGATCAAGTACTTCAATCCGCAGGTGGCGCAGGCGGTGGACGGCCTGGAAGCGGTCGCGAAGGACCGGCTGCTGCGGATGCTGCCGAGCGACCTGCAGGGCGACTACCAGGAGCTGTTCTTCGCCGAGCCGAATGATGATGACGCGTGGGCGTGCGTCAAGGCGGCCGACCGGATCTGCGCCTACCTGAAGTGCGTCGAGGAGCGCGAGGCCGGAAACGGCGAGTTCGCCAAGGCGGAGCAGGCGATCCGCCGCCGCCTGGCGGAGGACGACGATCCGGCGGTGCAGGCGTTCCTGAGCGAGTTCGCGCCCAGCTTCGGCCTGACGTTGGACGAGTTGAACTGACCTCGCGCGAACGGAAGCGGTCTCCTGATGCGGGAATGCGGCGGCCGAGGGGCGTTGCAGGCAGTCGCGATGGACGCGCCACGGCGTGCTTGCGGCGACCGGTCGGGACACCCGTCCCTGGATACCCCTGTGGGGTATATGGAACGATCGTGCTCGTCGAGCCGGACCGCGCCAGGAGGGCGTGCGTTCCGAGCCGGCAGAGGAGGCCCCGCATGCGCACCCACTCCGTCCTGATCCTCGGCGGCGGCACCGCCGGCATCACCGTCGCCGCCCGTCTGCTGCGAGCCGACCGCGGCCTGGACGTCGCCGTCGTCGAACCGTCGAACGATCACTGGTACCAGCCGCTATGGACGCTGGTCGGCGCGGGCGTGGTCGACCTGGCCGAGACGCGCCGCGACGAGGCGGCGGTCATGCCCAACGGGGCGACCTGGATCCGCGACCGCGTCCGTGCGATTCGACCGGACGCGAACGAGGTCGACCTGGAGAGCGGCGAGACCGTCGGCTACGAGCGGTTGGTGGTGGCGCTCGGCATCGAGTTCGACCTGGACCGGATCGAGGGGCTCCGCGACGCGCTGGGGCGCGGGGGCGTGGTCAGCAACTACACGCCGGACGGAGCCCGGGCGACCTGGGAGGCGCTCGGTGCCTTCGACGGGGGCACCATGGTCTTCACGAACCCGTCGGGTCAGGTCAAGTGCGGCGGAGCGCCGCAGAAAATCCTGTACCTCGCCGAGCACCACGCCCGCAGGAGAGGCGTGCGCGACTGGACCGAGGTGATCGGCGCCTTCGCCGGCACCGTGATGCTGGGCGTGCCCGAGATCGCGGCGACGCTGGACCGGATCGTGCGCGAACGCGACGTCGACATGCGCTTCCGGCACGAGCTGGTCGCGATCGACGCGGACGCGAAGGTCGCGACCTTCGAGCGGCTCGATACGGACGATCGCGCGCGCGTGGACATCGAGTACGACCTGCTGCACGTCACGCCGCCGATGCGCGCCCCGGCGCCGGTCCGGACCTCGCCGCTGGCGGTCCCGGACGGGCCGCACGCCGGGTACGCCGATGTGGACCCGTATACGCTGGTCAGCCGCAGCTACCCGAACGTGTACGCGCTCGGCGACGCGGCGGGGCTGCCGACCGCCAAGACCGGCGCCGCGGTGCGCAAGCAGGCGCCGGTGCTGGTGGCGCAGTTGCTGGCCGACCGGGCCGGGACGCATAGCGAGGCGCGCTACGACGGCTACTCGTCGTGCCCGTTGGTGACCGGCTACGGTCGGCTGGTGCTGGCCGAGTTCCTGTACGACAACGTGTACGCGCCTACGTTCCCGGTCGACCAGACGAAGGAGCGCTGGGACATGTACATGCTGAAGCGGCACCTGCTGCCGCAGCTGTACTGGCACGGCATGCTCAGGGGTCGGGCCTGAGGCGGACCGGATCGGGGCGTCGGCCGAATCCATCGATGTTAACAATCCGATAATGTCTCTTATCGCTATGGG
This sequence comes from Trueperaceae bacterium, assembly GCA_040905065.1. GTDB lineage: Bacteria > Deinococcota > Deinococci > Deinococcales > Trueperaceae > SLSQ01. The sequence continues at coordinate 5,861 of JBBDSD010000140.1, forward strand.
GTTAACATAGCGCCATGACGACGGAGACACGGTCCACCCCCGCACGCGACCTGGCGCTGCGCCTGCTGCGACCGGACCGGAGCGCCGCCAGCGCCCGCGAGGTCCTCGCCGACCCCGCCCGCGCCGCGGCCGCCTTCACCCTGCTGCGGGCGTTCGAAGGGCGCCTGGATCCACGCCGCGCCGAGGTGCTGCGGCGGGCGCTGGGCGTGGCCGGTCCAGGCGTCCCACCGGAGCCGCTCGCCGCGATCGCCCGCGACTTCGGCGTCAGCCGCGTCCGGGTGCACACCCTGTTCCGCGACGCCGTCGATCGCCTGGTCGACGTCGCCGTGCGCGGCGAGGTCGAGCTGTCCGACGCCACCGAGCTGGCGGTCGCGCCGGAAAGCGCCGTCGACGCGGCCGTGCGTTGGGCCCGCATGGCGCCGGAACTGCGCCGGGTGCGGGCCGTGAGCGCCGCCAACGAGCGCGACGGCGAAGCGCTGTGGGAACTCGCGCACTACGTGCTGGCGACGCGCGGCCGCAAGCGGGCCGGCATGTCGCCCCGCACCCGCTCCGCCTACCGCCGGGGCGTGCTGGACCTGGTCGACGCCTGGCAGGACGAGAACCTGCTGCGTCCCTCGCCCGACGCCGGCCCCATCTGGATGATCCGCCTCGAGACCGAACCGATCGAACGGATCGTGGACGGACGGCGCGAGCACGGCCCCCGCGCGGCCTCCACCGTCGCCGTCAAGCTGGCCGCCGGCAAGGCGCTCTATCGCGCCCTGCGGCACGTGGGCGCCACCGACGCCGATCCGTTCCGGGACCTGACCGCACCCAGCGACCCGGTCGCCCCCGAAGCGAAGCGCGAGGCGTACACCGCTCGCGACGTCGCCCGATTGCTGGCGGCCGCCGACCCGCGCGACCGGGCGTTCGTGCACCTGTGCGCCAGCGCCGGCCTGCGCAACGCCGAAGCGACCGGCCTGACCTGGGGCCAGGTCAGCGAGCGCGACGGTCTACTGCGACGCGTGGTCGGCAAGGGCGGCCGCGTGCGCCCCCTTCCCGCCGCCGGCGCGCTGCTGCGCGCGCTCGCGGCGATCCGGCCCGACGGCGCCCGCGCGGAGCAGCCGGTGCTGGGGTTCGGCAGCGGTCGCGCTCGCATGCGCCTGCGCGCGTTGTGCCAGCGTGCCGGCGTGCGCTACGAAGGGCGCGAGGTGCACGGCCTGCGTCACGCCGCAGGCACGGAGATCGATAGCCGGCACGGCATCGACGCGGCCGCCGACCTGTTGCGGCACGCCAACCTGCAGACCACGCGCCGCTACGCCAAGCGCTCGGCGGCGGAACGACTCCAGATCGCGGACGATCTGGTCGGTTCGTACGAGAGCTAGCGAGCGGACTGCTACATTCGCCGTAGCGCGTCGCCTCCGCCCTCAGGCGGCGGGCGGCGCGGATCTCCCAGGAGGTGGCGCCCGTGAACGATCTGCTCGATCCCGCTCTCGTGCTGGACGCGTTCGACCGCAACGGCCGCGTGAACCGCGCGACCTTGGCGGCGCTGGACATGGAGATCCTCCGGTACGACGACGGCCTGGGCGGGTTCAGCGTCGCGCAGCACCTGGCCGACATGGTCTCGTTCCGGCGCGAGTGGCTCGCCCGCGTCTCGCCGCAGCACGCCGAACGGGTGCGCGATCCGCTCGACATGACGGCGAACACCTGGCTTCGCGCCGGCGACATGAACGATCTGCAAGCCGATTTCGTGGCCGGCGACGCCGCCGTGCGCGACGCCGTGAACGACGCCGTCCGCGAGGGGCGGGCGTTCCAGGACGCCTACGCCTCCCACCCCGCCGCGTTGCTGCAGCACTGCATCGTCCACGACGCCCACCACCGAGGACAGATCGCGGCGCTGGTGCGGCAGTCCGGGCGCTCCGAAGCGGAGCGGTCCCGCCTCGAGGAAGCGACCTGGGCGATCTGGCGGGAGTGACGGGCCCCGACGGCTCGCCGCTCTAGCGCCTGGCGACCTAGGACGTGTTCGCACTAAGCGTGGTAGACTCGTGCATGCAATTGTGCCGTGAACAGTTCGAGGATATCGAGGATCTTCTCTTTAAACAACGGAGGAACGTGACGATCGATGATCTGAACGTCTTGAATGCGATTCGGTACGTCGCCGTGAACGGTTGCACCGAGCGGGGGCTACCCGATATGTACGGCCGGTGGTACGCGGTCTAGACGCGCATGAGCAAGTGGCCGAAGCTGGCGTTCTCGACCAAGCGTTCGAGGAACTCCAGGTTGTGTACGTCCTACGCATCAAGATCGAAATCGCCAGTGACGACAGTACGAGCGTGAAGTTGCATCCGCACGGAACGGGCGCCCTGAAAAATGGGCCCTCAATCCACCTGACGCAGTCCGGGCGGCCTCAACACCAATATTCATCTGGTTGCTGCGAGCATCAAGCAGGATCTCGACTTCAGCCTGATAACCGGCCATGAGCACGATACGCTACCCGAATTGGAACTCTTGAAGTATTTGGGGTCGACAATCTGCAGATCCCGCTAATCATGGATCACGTTTCCGAAAGGCAGCAAGACACGTTAGCTGGCACAATCGCTCGGGTTCGAACCGGTCGTACCTCCGCTGCAGACGTGCGTGGACCCGTGCGAGTACGATATCGAGTTGTACAAGCGTCGGATCGAGATCAAGCGGCTTGCGGCCGAATCAAACGCTTCCGCCGCGTCCTTCACCCGCTCCGACAAGACCGACATGTATTCACGGCCTTCGTCAACGTCCCCTCATCGCCGACCTACTCCGGTAGCGTGAACGCGCCCTAGGAGCGTGTGTGCGTACCTGTCTGCATGATGCGTGACGCGGGTTGAGTTCCG
>JBBDSD010000141.1:0-8655 GCA_040905065.1 Trueperaceae bacterium
ACCGCGTCGAACCACGGTAGGCGCGGCGGGTCGGCCGGCTCGCCCGCCGCGACGCCCAGGCCGCTCTGCGCCATCAGTACCGCCAAGCCCAACGTCTTGAGCAGCACCGTCTTGCCGCCCGCGTTCGGACCGGTGACCACCAGCAACCGGTACCCCGCGTCCAGCACCAGGTCGTTCGGGACGCAACCGTCGATCAACGGGTGCCGCGCCCGCGGCAAGCGAACCTCGCGCATCGCGGCCGGCGCGTCCGGATCGCCGGCCGGCGCCTCCGCCCGCAGCAGCCGCCAATCCTCCGCCAAGCGCGCGCTGGCGTTGGCCAGGTCCAGCCAGGCGATCAGGTCCAGCGTCGGATCGACCTCCGGATGGTCCGCCACCGACCGCCCCAACTCCAGCAGCACGCGCCGCACCTCGTCGCGCTCCTCGAACTCCAGCAACGCCAGCTCGTTGTTGAGCGGCACGACCTCCTGCGGCTCGACGAACACCGTGCGCCCCGAATCGCTGGTGTCCAGCGCGATGCCGGGCACCTTCCCCTGCGCGGACGCCTGGACCGGGATCACGTAGCGATCGCGCCGCAGCGTCACGATCGGGTCCTGTACCGAGCTCGCGTAGCGCTCCAGCAGCTTCTCCATCTTGTCCCGGATCCGACCGCGCAACGGCCGCAGGCGGCGCCGGATCTCGCGCAGCTTCGGGGTGGCGTCGTCCTTCACCTCGCCGTCGGCGTCCAGCTGCTCGCGCACGCGACGCAGCCACCCTTCGAAGCTGCCCATCCGCTCCGCCAGCTCGGTCAGGACCGGCCGGTCGCGCTCCGCCACGTCGCGCCGCAACCGGTCCGCACCCTCCAGGGTGTACGCGACGGAGAGGATCTCGCGGCCCTCCAGCATGCGGCCCTCGCGCGCGTCGTGCAGCAGCGGCCGCACGTCCTCGATCCCGCCCAGCGGAAGGTCGCCGTCCGCCGCGATCGCCTCCGCGCGCTCCAGACGCCGTTGCGCGGTGGCGCGGTCGGGCAACGGCGCCAGCGCGCGCGCGCGCGCCATCCCCAGGCGCGTGGCGGCCCGGTCGGCCAGCGCCTCGCGGACGCGCTCGTACGCCAGTTTGTCCAGCAGGGTCGGAGACGTGTGCACGGCCGATCAGGATACCTCAGCCGCTCGCCACGGCGTCCTGCGCGCGCGACCGTTCCTGGCCGGCCTGGATCGCGGTGAGGGCGATGGTGTAGACGACGTCCTCGACCAACGCGCCGCGCGACAGATCGTTCACCGGTCGCCGCAGTCCCTGCAGCATCGGCCCGATCGACACCACGTGCGCGCTGCGTTGCACCGCCTTGTAGGTGGTGTTGCCGGTATTCAGGTCCGGGAAGATCAGCACCGTCGCCCGGCCCGCCACCTTGCTGTCCGGCGCCTTCGAGCGCGCCACCGACGCGACCGAGGCGGCGTCGTACTGCAGCGGCCCGTCGATCATCAGGTCCGGCCTGCGCTCGCGTGCGATGCGGGTCGCCTCGCGCACCTTGTCCACGTCGCTGCCGCTTCCCGACTCGCCGGTCGAGTAGCTCAGCATCGCCACGCGCGGCTCGATCCCGAACGCGCGGGCCGATTCGGCCGACTGGATCGCGATGTCGGCCAGCTCCTCGGCGTTCGGATCGGTGTTGATGGCGCAGTCGCCGTACACCAGCACCTGGTCGGGCAGGCACATGAAGAACACCGAGCTGATCAACTTGGCGTCCCTTCGGGTCTTGATTAGCTGCAAGGCCGGCCGCACCGTGCTGGCGGTGGTGTGCACCGCGCCGGAGACCAGGCCGTCCACCTCGCCCTGCGCCAGCATCATGGTGCCCAGCACCACCGCGTCCTCCAGCTGCTTGCGCGCCACCGGCTCCGTCATGCCCTTGTGGGCCCGCAGGGCCACCATCGGGGCCACGTACCGTTCGCGGAGGCGCGTGCTGGGCTTCGTGATCTCCAAGTCGTTCGGCAGCGTCAGGCCCTGCGCCTCCGCCACGCGCCGGACCTCGTCCGGGTCGGCCAGCAGCAGGCAGCGAGCGATGCCGCGCTGGTGGCAGGTGACCGCGGCCCGCACGGTGCGCGGCTCGTCGCCCTCCGGCAGCACGATGCGCGCATCGGCGGCTGCGGCGCGCGTGACCAGGCGGTAGAGGAACGCCGGCGGCGACAGGCGCGGTTCGCGGTCGCTGACGCAACGCGCGGCCAGCGCGGCCACGTCCAGATGGCCGGCCACGCCGTTCATGATCCGTTCGATCCGGTCCAGATCGTCCGCTGGCACCTCCAGGTCCAAACTCGCAGCGCGCGCGGCGCTCACGTAGCTGTCGCTCTGGACGGTGAGGAGCGGCAGGCCGCCCGCGAACGCCCGTTCGCACAACTTCATGATGCGGGCGTCCGGCTCGATCCCTCCAGTCAGCACCAACCCCGCGAGCGGCACGCCGTTGGACGCGGCCATGGCGACCGCCAAGATCACGTCGTCCCGGTCCCCGGGCGTGATCAGCAGGGCGCCCGGCTGCAGCCGGTGCGTCATGTTCGCCACCGTGCGGGCCACCACCGACACGTCCTGCACCCGGCGCTCGGCCAGTTCCCCCTGATGCACCACCGTCGCGTCCAGGTGCCGCGCCACGTCCAGCGTGCGCGGCGACACCCAACTCGGATCCCACGGCACCGTCCCCAACGGCCTGAAGCGGGGACCGAACACCGGCATGCGGGCCACCAACTCCGGCGGGTCCCACGCGCGCGGCGGGGCGGCCGCGGGCGCCATGGCGGCCCCCTCCACCGCCGGGCGCGGCAGCCCGACCTTGTTCACGATCGCGCCGATCATCCGCCCCTCCTCCAGGCCGCCGAACGGTTGCGCCGACCGCTCGAACCGCTCCGAAGCCGCCTCCGGACCGACGTCGCCGAGGGAGCCGACCAGGATCACCTCGGCGTCGAAGGCGCTGGCGATGCGCGCGTTCAGCGTGTCCAGTTCCGGATGGTCGGCGGTGGGCACCAGACCCTCGACCAGGAGCACGTCGATCTCCTCGGCCGCCAGGCGACGCTCGGCGCGACCGACGATCTCCTCCAGCAATCGACCCTCGGTTCGCTCGGACAGGCGGGACGCGGCGTGCTCCCACGCGAACGATTCGATCGGCTCCAGATCGCTGGTTTCGGCCACGAAGTGCGACGACGGTTCGCGGCCCGCGTCCCGACCGGGCTGACGGACCGGCTTGAAGAACGCGACCCGCAGGCCGCTGCGGTCCAGCGCACGGACCGTCCCCAGCGACACGGTGGTGAGGCCCGCTCCGGGACCGGTCGGCGCCAACAGGAACACGTGGGGCGAGGACATGCCGTCAGGGTAGCCGACCGGCCGGGCGCGGCGCCTCCCGGCCGGCTCGCGATGCGCCGGCGACCGGCCCCGCCCGGCCTCGGGCGTAGGCTGGCCGGCGTGCGCCGCGCGGAAGCGCGCCCTGCACCCGCCCCCACCCCGATCTGGAGCGACCGTGAACGACTGGAAGCGCATCTTGGCCGTCCTCTTCGTGGCGCAGCTGCTGTCGGCGATGGGCTTCTCGATGATCTTCCCGTTCCTGCCGAACTACGTCGCGTCGCTGGGCAGCGCCTGGAACCTGAACCTGGTCTTCCTGGCCGGCGCCGTGTTCAGCGCGCAGGCGTTCACGATGATGCTGGCCTCGCCGGTGTGGGGCGCCGTGGCCGACCGGGTGGGCCGCAAGCCGATGGTGATGCGCGCGCTGCTGGGCGGGGGGCTGCTGATCTTCCTGATGGCGTTCGCCCGCAGCGCCGAGGAGCTGGTGCTGCTGCGGATGCTGCAGGGCGTGGTGACCGGGGTGGTCTCCGCGTCCAGCGCGCTGGTGGCGTCGGTCGCGCCGCGCGAACGCTCCGGCTTCGCACTGGGCACGCTGCAGATGGCGCTCACCAGCGGCGTGGCGCTGGGTCCCGTCATCGGCGGCGTGATGGCCGACCTGTTCGGGTACCGGGCCGCCTTCGTGGTCACCGCCGCGCTGATGCTGCTGGGGGCGCTGCTGGTCCAGTTCGGCGTACACGAATCGTTCACCCCACCCGCGAACGCGCGCAGCCTGCGCGGCATCGGACGCGACTGGTCCCACATCGTGCGCACGCCCGACGTGCACCGGACGTTCGCGGCTCGCTTCGTCGCCTGGCTGGGGCGGGGGGTGATGATCCCGATCCTGCCGCTGTTCGTGCCGATCCTGCTGGCGACGGAAGCGCGTACCGGCACCTTCACCGGCCTGGTGATCGGTGCGTCGGCGGCCACGGCGACCGCGTCGGCCGTCGTGCTGGGGTCGTTGGGCGACCGGATCGGACACAAGCCCGTCCTGATCGGATCGTCGCTGTTGGCGGCGCTCTGCTACCTGCCGATGGCGTTCGTGGACGCCGGTTGGCAGCTGCTGCTCCTCAACGCCGCAGCCGGCGTCGCCGTCGGGGGCGTGATGCCGTCCCTCTCCGCGTTGCTGAACGTGGCGACGGAACAGACGGAGGTCGGCTCGGCGTTCGGGCTGGACAACGCCGTGATCGCCGCCAGTCGCGCCGTGGCGCCCCTGGTCGGGGTCGGGCTGGCTACCCTGCTGGGCGGCGGCGAGATGGGCTACCGCGCGGTGTTCGTGATGGCCGCGGCGTTGTTCCTGGTGACCATCGTCATCGCGGCCGGCCTGAAACGTCCAGCGTTCGCGGCCGCCGCGAGGCCGACCGGTGACTAGCACCACGAACACGGTCGCGACGTGCCCCCGGCACCCGTTCGGCATCGTCGCGCCCACATCGGCCCGCCGATGCGGTATCGTGCGGTCGTCGCCAGGGGTGCTCGACGAACGTCGGGCTGAGATCAGACCCTCGAACCTGAACCCGTTCGTACGGGCGTAGGAAGCGTGACCGGCACGACCCTTCCCTGGTGACGGAAGGGAATCCCATGCAACACCCAAGCAACCCCGTTCCACGCTCCGGTGGCCCACGTCCGGCCCGCCGTGCGCTCCTCGCACTGTCCGCCGCGTTGATGCTGACCATGACGCTGGGCGGCGTCGTGGCGCAGACCGTCCGGCTCGCGACGCACGACTCGTTCGCGCTACCAGAAGCGCTGGTCGACGCCTTCCAGGAAGAGACCGGCATCCGCATCGACCTGCTGTCCGCCGGCGACGCTGGCGAGATGGTGAACCGCGCCCTGCTGATCCGGCCGCGACCGTTGGCGGACGCGATGTTCGGCATCGACGACGCCCTGATCGCGCGCGAAGGCGCGGCCGAGCTGTTCGCGCCGTACCGCTCTGCGCACCTGGACGCCGTGCCCGACGATCTTCGCTTCGCGGACGACGTGGTCGCGCCGGTCACCGTCGGCTACGTCGCCTTCAACCTGGACCTGGCCGGCCTGCACGAGCGCGGGCTGTCCCGACCGACCGACCTGACCGACCTGACCTCCAGCGAACTGCACGGCGCCACCGTGGTCCCCGATCCGGCCACCAGCAGTCCCGGCCTGGCGTTCCTGCTGACCACCGTCGCGCGCTTCGGCGAGGGCGGCAGCTACGACTGGCTGGACTACTGGGCGGACCTGCGCGACGCCGACGTGCGCGTGGTGGGCGGCTGGTCGGACGCGTACTACACCTGGTTCAGCCGCTACGGCGGCGACCGCCCGATCGTGCTGTCGTACCTGACCAGCCCGGCGGCCGAGGTGATCTTCGCCGACCAGGAGCTGGACGAAGCCCCGACCGCGAACCTGCTCTGCGACCGCTGCGTGTGGCGCCAGATCGAGGCGGCCGGCGTCCTGCGCGGAGCTCGCGACGTCGAAGCGGCCCAGGCGGTCGTCGACTTCCTGCTCTCGCCCGAAGTGCAGGCCGCGGTGCCCGAAGCGATGTTCGTGCATCCGGCGCGCAGCGGCGTCGCGCTACCGGACGCCTTCACCTCCTACGCACCGCGCCCCGAACCGGACCAGGTCGCGACGCTGACGGGCGACACGATCGAAGCGCATCAGGCGCGCTGGTTGGAGCAGTGGACGCAGGTGGTGCGGCAGGGCCGGGACCCGAGCGAGGTGCGTTGACGCTTCTGCGACGCTGGCTCAGCTGCGGCGACCGTCGCTGGGGTCTCCGTCGGTACGGTCGGCACGGCGGGCCCAGCGAGCCAGCGTGTCGCACTCCTCGCGAACGCGGCGGCGCGTGGGCGCGTCGCGGCGCGCACCGACGAGGCGGATCAGCAGGGACATCAGGCGGGATCGGCCGGGTCTCGTCATCGCGACGGTGGTTCTACCTCACATCGCGACCGGGCGTCGCGTTCCCACGCGACGCGCCATCCGTTCTCCCGTCCCTGGCGGGATCATGCACCAACGTTCGGCACGGCGGCGGCCGCTGCGGCCTCGGCCGCGTAGGGGGAGGCCGCGATCACGCGCAGCGCTGCAGGGCGCACCGTCGCACGGAGCGGCGTGGTTCCGATCACGTCGCCATCGACGTGCACGCGAAGCGTCGGGCGCGCCTCGACCCGCACGCCGCGCGCGGGCGCGAACGCCTGACGACTTCCGTCGCGCGTCGCCAGGCGCACCACGCCGGCCAGGCTGCGCCAGAATCCGGTGGCGCGCAACACGGCGACGTCGAGGTGCCCGTCGTGCGGATCGGCGTCCGGGCCGATCGGCACGCCGGCCAGAACCATGCGCCCTCCATTGAACACGCTCACCGTGTGCGCAGCGACGTCGTGCTGGACCCCGTCGACCGTGAGGCACACCCGATGCCTGTGCAAGCGCGTCAAATTGCGCAGGGCGGCCATCACGTACGCCAAAAACCCGAAGCGGGACTTGGAGCGCGCGTCGGCGTCCCGGTTCAGATCGGCGTCCAGCCCCGCGCCGACGAACAGCAGCGCGACCTCCGCCCGTTCGCCCGCGTCGCTGGCGCAGCGCACGTCGATCACGTCGATCTGCACGACGCTTCCGTCCAGCAGCGCCCGGAAGGCGCGCCCTGGATCGAACGGCATGCGCAGCACGCGCGCCAAGCCGTTGCCGGTCCCGGTCGGTACGATGCCCAGCGGCAGCTGCGCGCCAGCGTCCAGCAGGCCGTTCGCGGCCGCTGCGACCGTCCCGTCGCCGCCCACGGCCACCACCGCGCGGAAGCCTTCGTCCGCGGCCGCCCGTGCCCACCGGCGTGGATCGGTCCCGTCGCCGGTGCGGCGCACCTCGATGCGTTGCGACGCCGCGCGCGCGCCGTCGCGGATGGCGCGCTCGGCAGCGTGCGCCCGACCGCGTCCGGACGAGGGGTTCACGATCACCAGCCACGGCCCACCGCGGACGTCCGCGGGTGCGGCCGTGCGTCCCGCGGGGTCGGGTGCCGAATCGGTGCGCATCGGACGCATCGTAGCAGCGGCCCGGCCCGACCCGAGGGACGGTAAACACCCGCCGTGCGTGTCTCGCCAACGCTGGTGGCCGGCTGGATCGCCGGCGGCTTCCTGCTGCTGGCGTTGGGCGTGCCGCTGGCCGCGGTCGCGCTGCGCGGCCTGGCGGACGGTCCGTGGCAGACGCTGATCACCGTCGCGACCGATCCGTACCTGCAGCGCACGCTGGCGCGCACCGCGCTGCAAGCGGCCCTGTCGACCCTGCTCACCGTGGCGTTGGGCCTGCCGGCCGCGCTGGCGTTCGCGCGCTGGTCATTTCCCGGGAAGCGCCTGGCGCGCGCCGCGTTCACGGTGCCGTTCGTGATGCCGTCGGTGGTGGCCGGCGCCGGCTTCCTGGCGCTGATCGGGCCGCGCGGCGTGCTGCCGTGGGACCTGACCGACACCTTGGCGCTGGTGCTGGCCGCGCACGTGTTCTACAACGTCGCGGTCGTGATCCGCATGGTGGGCGGGTTCCTGGAGTCGGCCGCGCCCCGCCTGCGCGACGCTGCCGCGACGCTGGGCGCCAGCCCGCTGCGCACCGTCCGTCGCGTCACCCTCCCCCTGGCCACGCCGATGATCGCCGCCTCGGCGGCGCTGGTGTTCGTGTTCTGCTTCACCTCGTTCGGCGTGATCAAGATCATCGCGCCCGGGGGCGGCTGGGACACCTTGGAGGTCGAGATCTACCGCGTGTTGGGGCGGCTGGTCCGGCTGGATCTGGCCGCCGGCCTGGCGCTGGTGCAGTTGGGCGTCGCGATGATCGCTGCGGGCCTTTACACGCGGCTGCAGGCTCGCACGGCCACGCCGCTGGTGGGGGCCACGCCCCTCCCCCGCCCCGGTCCGGTGGGGCGGGCGGTGCTGATCGCCACGCTGGCGCCCGCCGCGCTTCTGACCGCCGCGCCGCTGACCGCGCTCTTGGTGCGGGCCTTCGCCGGCAGCGGCGCCGGAGCGTCGCTGGACGGCTTCCGCGCAGCGTTCGCGCCCAGCGCCCTGCTGGGCGTCGTGTCCGGCTGGGACGCGCTGGCGAACTCGTTGCGCTTCGCGGCGGCCAGCGGCGCGGTCGCCACGATCGTAGGCGTCGCCTTCGCCTACGCGGTGGTGCGCGGCGGGCAGCGCTGGCTGGACCGCGCCAGTCTCCTGCCGCTGGCCACCAGTTCGGTGACGCTGGGGCTGGGCGTGCTGCTGGCCTGGCCGGCGGCGGCCGGGTCGTTTTGGGGCCTGGCGTTGGCGCACGCCCTGATCGGCACGCCGTTCGTGACGCGTGCGGTGCTGCCCTCGCTGAGGTGCGTTCCTGCGTCGCGCACCGCGGCGGCCGCGGTGGGGGGGG
>JBBDSD010000142.1:0-1437 GCA_040905065.1 Trueperaceae bacterium
GGACGGCCGCGGCTCTGAGCGTTGCGGGCGCCCGTGGCACGCGGCGTCGCGGCAGCCGGGGCGACGGTCCGGCCGTCGGTCGGCCGCATTTGCACCGCGGCGACGAAGAAGTGTACACTGCGGTCTTGCTGAAGTCGGGTCTCGTGCCCGACGCGACGCTCCGCCCTGCACGGCCTCGCCCTGCACGCTTCGCGAGCCACCTGCGGTCGTTCGTCACGACCTTCGCTGCAAGACGCGGCGTCACGCACCGTTCCCGACCTACGCGATGCGGGCTCCGCTCGCCGCGACCCACAAGGAGAACCTGGCCATGGTCAAGATCCGCCTGAACCGCATGGGGTCGAAGCGCAACCCCCACTACCGCATCGTCGTCGTCGACGCGAAGAAGAAGCGAAGTTCCGACTGCATCGAGCAGCTCGGCTTCTACGATCCGCGCCACACCGGCGAGGTGTCGCTCAAGCTGAACGCCGAACGCGCCGCGCACTGGCTGTCGGTCGGAGCGCAGCCCACCGATACCGTCGTGCGCCTGTTCGAGACGCAAGGGGTCGAGGTGCCGAGCGTCCGCGCCAAGCGTGCCGACGCCTACGTCAAGCGCACCGGCGCGAGCGCCTGAGCGACCGACGATGCCGCTCGAACTGGTCAGCTTCGTCGTCCAGAACCTCGTCGAGGATCCGGACGCCTTGGTGGTCGGTGCCGAACAGGACGGCCGCACCGTTCGGATCGAGATCCGCTGCGCGCCGCAGGACGCCGGGCGCATCATCGGGCGCAACGGACGCATCATCAACGCCGTCCGTACCTTGGCCCGCGCCGCGACCGACGGTCGGCAGCGGGTCGACGTCCACCTGGTGGACTGAGCGTTGGACCCGCCGCGCTCCGGGACGGATGGCGTGCCCGAAGGCACCGTGACCGTCGGTCGCGTCGGCCGTAGCCACGGGCTGCGCGGCCTGTTCCGCGTCCGCATCGACCATCCGCACGGCGCCGCCCTCCTGGCCGGCGCCGAACGCGTCTGGATCGACGGCTTGGGAGAGGCGCGCGTCGACGCCTTCGTTCCGCACGGCCGCGATTGGCTGCTGAGCGTCGATCGTGTGCGGCGGATCGAGACCGCCCAACGCCTCCTGCACGCCGACGTGCGAGCACGGGTGCCGGCCTCCCCGTCGCCGGGCGCCGCAGATCCGGTCGAGGACGACGACGCCTACCCCGCGACCGTGCGCACGGGCGTGCCGGTGCTGCACGACGGTCGTACCTTGGGCACCGTCGTCGCGACCTGCGGCTCGCCGCTGCAACCGCTGTTGCGGATCGCGCTCGAAGGTGGGACGGACGAACGCTACCTGCCCGCCCAGGCGCCGTACGTCCAGGTACACGACGACGCCGTCCGCCTGATCGATCCCCCGCCCGGCCTGCTGGACGACGCGTGATCATTACCGTCCACACGCTCTTCCC
>JBBDSD010000143.1:0-2403 GCA_040905065.1 Trueperaceae bacterium
CAGAATCACGCTACCGAGTACGCAGACCGGCGCTACCAACTCGGGCTATTTGCCACAAGGAGGGACACGATGAACACGAACGTGCTGAGTTACGTGGTGATATCCGCCGGGGTCTTGGTCTTGATCTTCGCGTTCACAACCGCCCACAACTAGTGTCTTGTCATCCGTCTAGTCCGAAGTTCTACATGGTGAGAGTGTAGTACCCCCGTCCCTGACGGGGGTGCTCGGTTTCTGGGGGTGCGCGCTTCTGTCTACACGCTGATGCGTTCGAGGAGATCGAGGGCTTTCTGTTGCGTCGCGTTGGGGCTGGTGGTCATTGGGAACGTCGTGCCGGAGTCTGGGTGGGTGCAGGTGTTGCGGGTGATGGTGCTGAGGTGCTCGAGGAGGGTCTTGAAGGTGTGGACCGGCTCTCCGTCGGGAAGGGTGCCGGTCTGCACTATCCTTGTCGTCTCGTCGGACCTGCTTGCGGGTGCGACGGGATCACGGTCGTTGCTGGGTTCGTCGTCCTTGTAGGTGACGCCGGCCCAAGCCCTCTCCATGTGCCACCGCACGTAGTACGCGAGCGTGCAGAGGAACAGGTGAGCTTTGACGCGGTCGGTGCGTCGGTGATGGATGGGCCGGACTTGCAGGTCGACGCTCTTCATGGTGCGGAACGCTCGCTCGACGGCTGCTAGGTCCTTGTACGCCCGTACGGCGTCCGCACTGCTCATGCGCTCGCTGCTGACGCTAGTGCGAACGACGTAGATGCCGTCCATCCGCGCTTCCCGCTCGATACTGTCCTGATCGATCTCGAACGCCAGGTCGTCGTCGCTGACGGTGACGGTGACGTGCTTGGCCATGTTGTGCCGACCGAGCTTCTCACCGACCTTCAAACCGATCTTCTCGCGACCCTGGAGCCTGCCGTTCCACACGCTCCGTTGAACCCGCTCGAGATCCGTGACGGTCGCCGCCAGTAGGTCCTGACGCTTGTGCGCTCGCTTGCGACCCAGGACCGGATTGTGGCACGCGATGCGCCGCTCCCCGGGAAACTCGTCGTGCGTGACTTCCGCAAGGTTCGTGTCGTCGAACAAGCTCGGCTGGATCACCTCGTCAGCGATCAACTTCCGCAAGCTCTGGCTTTTCAGGGCCGCGATCCAGTCGACCCCCAGATGCTGGAGGTGCTCGATGTGCTTGCTGGTGATCATGCCGCGATCGCCGACCAGGACGAACTGCTGAATCCCGAACCGGTCCCGCAACGTCTCGACTTGCGGCCTGAGGGTGCTCGGGTCACCCACGTTGCCAGGAAAGACGGACAGCGCAATCGGCCGGCCTTCCTCGTCGGTCATGAGGCCCCAGTTGATCTGCTTCTTGCCGCGCTTCTGATCGCGGTCGTACCCGAACGCTGCCAAGTCGCAGTGTTCCCCCTCGACGTACGAGGAGCTGAGGTCGTACAGCACCCTTGACCCCTCGCCCAGGTGCCGCGCAGCGAGCTTCCCTTCGATCCGGTCCTTCCGCGCGACCAGCCAGTCCATGGCGCTGGACATATCGTTCTCGTTCGCGTCCTGAACCCCAAGCTCTGAAGGCAACGTCGTCGCAGCCCACGCTCTCGTGGTCGCCAACTTGCTCTTCGGGTTCAACACCCGAAACGCGATCAGCGCCGCAACCAAGGATCGTTCCTTCGACGGGCGCGACGCCAGCAGCTCCTCGATCCCCAACCGCTTCATCGCCAGCAGTACCGCTTGCACGTGCCCATGCGGAAGGGAGCCCGTCACCCGAAATGCGTCCTCCGGCGCGACCAGCGTCTCGCCCCGCAACACCCGCCGCAAGATCATCGCCTGCTCCATGGACAACTCCGAAAGGTTCGCGATCGTCCTCTTCCGAACGCGGCCATCATCGCGCCACGTCTCCCGCAACAAGATCGCCGGCCGACTCTTGCGGTTGGGAACGATGTCCACGTGCATGACTTCTTCTACCATACTAGAGCAGCACGTACACAGTCGTAGCGCCCTCACGTACATGGGTACAGCGTGCACCACAAGAAGCCGGCTCAACCGTACGCACCACCGTCAGGCACACGCGAATCAGCCGGCTACGACACCCTCAGCTGTAAGAACTTCGGACGAAAAGGCTGCAAGCGGGCCACCTGATGCGGTGCGCCCGTGCCCGAGGGATTGTGAGGCGGGCGGCTGGCCAGCTGAGCTTCCTCGGGCGGGAGAGCGCTACCGCTTGCCCCGACGCCAGGCGTGCGGTACACTTCCCGGGCTCAAGATCGTGTGGTGTTGCGGTAGCGCGATCAAGAGAAAGTCAGTCCAGCACGGCGATGTAGCTCAGCTGGTTAGAGCGCACGACTCATAATCGTGAGGTCCGGGGTTCAAGTCCCCGCATCGCTACCAAGAACGTCCAGCGCGGCCCCCGCCCCCCGGG
>JBBDSD010000143.1:2413-8600 GCA_040905065.1 Trueperaceae bacterium
CCGCGTCCGGTCGGTGCGCTGCGCTCCTCGGCGGCGTCGGTCCACCGGTCCGTCGAGCGTGGTGCCGGGAACGGGGCTCGAACCCGTACGCCCTCGCGGGCAGCGGATTTTAAGTCCGCAGCGTCTACCGATTCCGCCATCCCGGCCGGTCCCGACGAGCGTACCAAGCGGCGTCGCGCCCCCGACCGTCCCCGCGCCCGTGCGCCCGTGTCCGAGGCCGAGCGGGCGAGACGCCGCGCACCTACACCAGGTACGCCATCCCGTCCGCGCGGTCCTCGACCTGGCGGCGTTCGTCCCACCCGAACTCGCGCGCCAGCATTTCCGATACCCGAGGCAGTGCCCGCACCGCAGCGTCCCGGTCCACGAACGCCAGGCGCGTCCGGCGGGCCAGCACGTCCACGCTGGTGCGGGCCAGTTCGTAGCGGACGGCGTAAGCGACCTCGGCCTCGAGGTACGGGTGATCGTTGGCCAGGCGTGACTCCAGTCCCTCGTCCTGCGCCAGGGACGCGACCTGCTCGGCGCGATCGCCGTAGGCGCGGTTCAGGTGGCTGGCGACGTCCGGCTCCAGGCCGTAGCGTTCCTGCAGGTCGCCGGCGCCTGTGGGCGAGAAGTCGGCGCCGCCCTGCAGAGGCGTGTCGTGCGTTCGGGACGGCCCGGCGCTCAGTCCGGACGCTTCGATCGCCTGGTCGACCACGTCGATCGCCATGGTGCGGTAGGTGGTCCACTTGCCGCCGGCGATCGTCAGCAGGCCGCTTTCGGAACGGTTCACCACGTGGTCGCGCGAGAGGCGGGCGGTGTCGGCCGAGTCCGGATCGGACACCAGCGGCCGCAGCCCGGACCAGGACGCCTTCACGTCGCTGCGCTCGACCGGTACGGAAAAGTAGGTACGGACGTGCCGCAGCACGTACTCGACGTCGTCCTCCGACGCTTTCGGATGCGGCTCGATCGAGGCAGGGCGATCGGTGGTGCCGATCAGGGTGTGCCCCAGCCACGGCAGCAGGAACAGCACGCGGCCGTCCTCCGTCTCCGGGATCAGCAGGCCGGTGTCGGGGGGCGAGAAGCGAGCGTCCAGCACCACGTGAATGCCGCTGCTGGCGGTCAGCAGCGGCTTCGTGTCGGGATCGTCCATCCGCCGGATCGCGTCGCTGAACGGACCGGTCGCGTTGATCACCGCCGCCGCCTCGACCTCGACGTCGCGGTCACGTTCCCCGTCGCGCACCGTGGCGCCGCGCACGACGCCGCCGACCTTGCGAAGCCCGGTCACCTGCGCGTGGTTGAGAACGACGGCGCCCTGCTCGGCTGCGGTCAGGGCGATGGCGACGTTCATGCGGGCGTCGTCGAACTGGCCGTCGTAGTACACCACCCCTCCGCGCAAGCCCTCGGCCTTCAGCATCGGGAAGCGCTGCAGCGCCTCCTTGGCGTCCACGAAGCGGCTGGGGGAGAGGTTGGCCTTGCCGGCCAGCCAGTCGTACATCTTCAGGCCGGTCCGGAAGTACGGGACCTGGTACCATTGGTACAAGGGCGTCACCAACGGAATCGGGCGCGCCAGGTGCGGCGCCAGTCGGATCAGCACCGCGCGTTCGCGCAGGGCGTCGCGGACCAGAGCGAACTGGGTACGGTCGAACTCCTTGACCGCCTTCTCCAAATAGCGGACGCCACCGTGGATCAACTTGGTGCTGCGGCTGCTGGTGCCGGCGGAGAAGTCGTCGCGTTCGACCAGCGCCACCTTCAGTCCGCGGGTGGCGGCGTCCAACGCCGCGCCGGCACCGGTCGCGCCGCCCCCGATGACCAGCACGTCGAACGACTCGTCGTTCAGGCGCTTCCACGACGCTTCGCGATCCCACATCGTCATGCTTCGTCCTCCCATGCGGTGGCGCGACCGACCGCTTTGGCCCATCCGGCCAACATCGCCTCGCGTTCGGCGTCGTCCATCGACGGCTCGAAGCGGGCGTCCTCCTGCCACTGGCGCGTGAGCGTCGCCCGGTCGGGCCAGAACCCGACCGCCAGGCCGGCCAGGTACGCCGCCCCCAACGCCGTCGTCTCGGTCACCTTGGGGCGCACCACCGGCACCTGCAGCAGATCGGCTTGCATCTGCATGAGCAGGTCGTTGCGCGACGCGCCGCCGTCGACGCGAAGCTCGTGCAGACCGAAGCCGGCGTCGGCCTCCATGGCGCGCACCACGTCGTGCACCTGGTAGGCGATCCCTTCCAGCGCAGCGCGGGCCAGGTGCGCCGCCTCGGTGCCGCGGGTGAGCCCGACGATCGCACCGCGCGCGTGCGGATCCCAGTGCGGGGCTCCCAGGCCGGTGAACGCCGGCACCAGGTAGGCGCCGCCGGCGTCGTCGACCTGGCGAGCCAACGCTTCGACCTCCGACGCGTCGCGGATCAGCCCGAGTCCGTCGCGCAACCACTGCACCACGGCGCCGGCCACGAAGATGCTGCCTTCGAGCGCGTACGCCAGCCCGCCCTGGTCCCACGCGACGGTGGTCAAGAGGCGGTTCTGGGAGGGGACCGGCGCATCGCCCGTGTTCAGGACCAGGAACCCCCCGGTCCCGTAGGTGCACTTGCCCATGCCCGGCTCGAAGCAGACCTGCCCGAAGGTGGCGGCCTGCTGATCGCCCGCCACCCCCGCGATCGGCACCTCGGCGCCGAACCAGCTGGCCGGAACGGTGCCGATCGTGCCGCTGCTGGGCACCACCTTCGGCATCAGCGCCTCAGGAACGTCGAACGCCTGCAGCAGCTCGTCGCTCCACGCGCCGGCGTGCAGGTCGTACAGCATGGTACGGCTGGCGTTGCTGACGTCGGTGACGTGCACCTCGCCGCGGGTCAGACGGGCGATCAACCACGCGTCGATGGTGCCGAACGCCAGCTCGCCCGCTTCGGCGCGTGCGCGGGCGCCGTCCACGTGATCCAGGATCCAAGCGATCTTGCTGGCCGAGAAGTACGCGTCCGGCACCAGGCCGGTGATCTCGCGGATCCGGTCGCCCAGGCCGGCGTCCACCCACCTTCGGACCAGACCGGCGGTGCGCCGATCCTGCCACACGATGGCGGGATGGATCGGCTTGAGGGTCTTCCGGTCCCAGAGCACGGTCGTCTCGCGTTGGTTCGAGATGCCGATCGCCGCCACGTCGGCGGGGGCGACGCCGGCGCGGGCCAGCACCTCGGTCGCGACGGCGCTCTGGCTGCTCCAGATCTCGTCCGGATCGTGCTCGACCCAGCCGGGCTTGGGAAAGCTCTGCCGGAACTCCTTCTGCGCGACGGAGATCGGTCGACCGGACCGATCGAACAGAATGGCGCGGGAACTGGTGGTTCCCTGGTCGAGGGCGAGGAGCGTGGACGGCATGCGGGGACCTCCCAGTCAGTCCAGATCGGGTCGTGGCAGCAACCGCGAGCGCGCCCAGGCGCGTTCGCCGCGCATGCGCCGGGCCAGCGCGTCCACGTCGCGCGGAAGTCCGGCGGCCCGGCGGCCTACCGAACTGTCGAACCGGCCGGTGCGAAGCGCGGCGCGGACGGCGTCCAACAGGGCGCCGTCGCTGATGGCGTGGCGACTGAACGCAGCGAAGGCGAAGGCGCCCACCTCGGGGAACGCGTGCAGGACCAGATGCGCTTCGTCCAGCAGCAGGGCGTGGCTGCTGCCGTCCGCTTCGTGCGCACGGACGCGCGTGCGGTTCGCCGGATCGTCGCTCGGCTCGAGCCGGTCGCACAGATCGTGCATCAGGCGCTCCAGCGCGTCCGGATCGGCGAGCGGTTCGGTTCCAGCGCGCCTTCCGTCCAGGCGCAGCGCGGTTCCCGTCGCCAACGGTTCGTATCGGATCACGTCGCTACGGTACCAGAGCGGTTCGGAGCGCGATCACCGCTCCACGCTCCGAATCGTGCGCACGGCGTCTTCGAGCAGGTCGCGGACCTCGGCGTCCGGATCGCGCAAGAGTCGTTCGAGCGCCCTCTCCATCGGTCCCCACACGCGCCCCATCGCCGGCACGGTCGGCACCGGCTCGGCCGCCCTCGCCGCGGCGGCGAAGCCGCGCTCGATCTCCCCGACGGCACCGTCACGCCCCGCCCGGTCCGATACCGGCACGCGACCGGCCCGTGCGGCGTAGGCCGGCAGCGCCTCGCTGCGAGCGATCCACTTGGCCAGGTTCACGACCTCCGTGCTGCGCTCCCAGCGCCGATCGATCATCACCCCTTCGACCGACATGAAGCCTCGCCACGGGGTTCCGTCGGCGAGGGGCGGCATCGGCGCCACCGCCACATCGATCCCGGCCCGCCGCGCCCCGGCCACGGCCCAAGGGCCGTCGTACGTCATGGCGATCCGGCCGGCCCGGAAGGCCCCGGTCGCCGAGGCGTAGGAGGTGTCGGCATCGATCAGCCCGTGCGGGAACGCCAGAGCCCGCAACGCCTCGGCACCCGCCACCGCACCGTCGGTCGCGAGTCCGACGTCGCCCGCGTCGGGGCCGTTCGCGTCGCGCCCGAACAGGTAGCCGCCTTGAGTCGCCAGCCAGGCGTACGCGAAGTAGAAGTTGCCAGCGTCGAACGCGAACCCGACCTCGAGGGCCCGGTCGACCAGCTCCGCGTAGCTGGCCGGTGGACCGTCCACCTGGGCCCGATCGTAGAGGAGGGCGGGTCCTTCGGCGAACATGGGCAGGCCGACCAGGGCGCCGTCCACCGTGAACGCCGCGCGCGCTTGCGGATGCAGGTCGGACAGATAGACGTCGGTAGCGGCGCGTCGCAGGTCGGCGGCCACCCCCGCCTGGGCGAGCGCCACGGCTTCGTCGTGCGGCACGCCGACGACGACGTCGACGCGGACGGGGCCTTCGTCGTCCTCGGCCAACCAGCGGCGACGGATCTCGCTCAGGTCGTGCTCTTCGACCTCGACGTCCACGTCGAACAGTTCGGCGAAGTCGGCGACGTCCTGACGCAGCACCTCCAGCGCCGGCCCTTGGTACGGCGTCCAGACGGTCCACGCTTGCTGCCCTGCCACGGGCGCCGTCCCGATCAGGAGCGCCGCGAGCGCGACGAGTGTTCGCATGGAAGATGCTCCTTTCCGCGCGTCGGCCCGGGGGGAGCGTCCCCAGGCCCGAACGCCCGGCCGCATGCTACCCAATCGTCTGGGACGGAAACCGTGGGCCCAGCGGCACCGTCGCTGTCGCTGTCGCCGTCACCGTGGCGATTCGGGCACCGCCGCGAACCGGCCCCCGGCCGCGCGCCGCACCAGGCCGCCACGCTCGAGCCGCGCCAGCACCGCCAGGGCACGCGCGGGCGGCACGCCGTCGGGAAGCAGCGCGTCCAGATCATTGTCTCCGTCCCGTCGCAGGCGGTCCAGCAGCGCCTCGGCGAGGCTGGGGCTGGCGCTCGCTTCGCTCCCGTCGCTCCCACCGGCGGACGACGCTCGCGACGCGACGTCCGCCACCGCGCCCGGCGTCCGGCGCGTCCGATCCGGTCGGTACGCGTCCAGCACGTCGCCTGCGTCCGCCAGGGGCGCCGCGCCGTCGCGGATCCGCCGATACGCCGCCCGGCCCACCTCCGAGTCGGGGCGTTGCGGGACCACCCACACGTCGCGTCCCTGCTCGAGCGCGAAGGTCAGGGTGTGCTCCACGCCGGAGCGACGCGGCGCCTCAATGATCACGACGCCGCGCGCGAGGCCGGCGATGATCCGGTTGCGCCTCGGAAACGATCCCGGATAGGCGTCGGTGCCGGGCGGTTGCTCGCTGATCAGCGCCCCGTCCACCACGATGCGGCGAGCGAGACGCAGGTGTTGGCGCGGATGCACGCGGTCCAGTCCGGACCCCAGCACCGCGACGGTGCGGGCCGGATCGAAGGCCGCATCGAGAGCAGGATCGGCGGCCAAAGCGCCGTGGTGGGCGGCAGCGTCGACGCCGAGGGCCAGTCCGGAGACCACGGTCAGGCCGGCCGCAGCGAGCCGTTCCGCGAGTCGACCGGCGAACGCCAGCGCCCACGGACTGGCGGCGCGGGTGCCGACGACCGCGACGGCGTCGGCCCGGCCCGCCTCGCGCTGCAACGTGTCCGGCAGCCGGCCCTCGACGAACAGGACCGGTGGGGGCGCGGCGATCGCGGCCAGCGACGGAGGGTAGTCGGCCGCGTCGCGGTGCAGCACCGTCCAACCAGCCCGCCGCCATGCGTGCAGGTCGCGTTCCGCGCGGGCCCGCGCCGGCCCGCGCCCGGCGCGGTGG
>JBBDSD010000144.1:0-3419 GCA_040905065.1 Trueperaceae bacterium
GGGCGGGCGCTGGGGTCGGCCGCCCGCCGCTGGCGCCTGCCGCTGGTCGCTGCGCCCGAGGTGCGCTACGCCACGCCCGACCTGCACCCCCTCCACGACGCGCTGGTCTGCGCCCGGCTGGGGATCACCGTCGACGATCCACACCCGGATCGGCCCCGCAACGACGCGCTGGGCGTGCCGCGGCCCGACCTGAGCGACCGCACGCCGCTGCCCGACCCGCCGATGCTGCTGCCGGACGTGCTCGCCGGCACCGACGCGTTGGTCGACGCCTGCCGCTGGCCGCTGCTGCCCGACCGGCTGATCCCACCCAAGGCGCGCGTGCCCGACGGCCTGACCCCCGATCAGCACCTCGAACGCCGCGCCTACGAGGCGCTGCTGACGCGCTACCAGGGCGAACGGCTGCTGCAGGCCCGCACCCGGCTCGAGGAGGAGCTCTCCACTGTCCGCGCGCTCGGGTTCGCCGAGTTCTTCCTGGTGGCCGCCGAGGTGACCGACTACTGCGCCTCGCGCGGGATCGTGGCGTACGGCCGCGGCTCGGCCGCCGCCAGCATCGTCTGCTACCTGCTGGGCGTCACGCAGGCCGACCCGCTGCAGCACGACCTGCTGTTCGAACGGTTCCTGCACGGCGGCAAGCACTCGCCGCCCGACATCGACGTCGACATCGCCAGCGGTCGCCGCGACGAAGTGCTGGCCTGGGTCGAGCGACGCTTCGGCGTCCGCACCGAAGCGATGGTCTGCAACCGCATCACCTACTTCCTGCCCAGTGCCGTGCAGGACCTGGGCCGCGCGCTCGGCATCCCGCCCGAGACCCGCGACCGGCTGAGCAAGGCGCTGGGCCGCCAGCACCGTCACCGCCGCCCGCACCACGCGCACGAAGCCGAGGAGGCGTTCCGCGAGGTCCTGGGTGACGCGCCAGTGGTCCGCTCGCTGCTGCAGCTGCTGCTCCGGATCGAGCCCCGCTTCGTCCGGCACGTCGCGCCCCACTCCGGCGGCGTGGTGCTGGCCCGCGATCCGCTCACGCACTACGCGCCGCTGCAACGCTCCAGCGGCGGCGTCAAGCTGCTGCAGTTCGACAAGGACGACGTCGAGGCGCTGGGCCTGATGAAGCTGGACCTGCTGGGCCTGCGCATGCTGGGGGTGTTCGAACGGACCCGCGAGGAGGTGCACCGGCTGGAGGGGCGCTGGCTCGACCTGCGCGACCCGCCCCACGATCCGGCCGTATGGGACGACATCCAGAAGGGAGACACCATGGGCCTGTTCCAGATCGAGTCGCCCGGCCAGGTCCGCATGAGCGTGCAGCTGAAGCCACGGAACCTGACCGACCTGGCGCACCAGGTGGCGCTGTTCCGACCCGGCCCGATCCACAGCCGCACGGTGCACCCGTACGTGGCGCGCCGGGCGGGCCGCGAACCGGTGACGTACGAGCACCCGTCGCTGGAGCCGGTGCTGCGCAAGACGTACGGCGTGATCCTGTTCCAGGAGGACCTGATGCGGATCGCGGTGCACGTGGCCGGCATGAGCTGGACCGACGCGGAACGGTTCCGCAAGCAGGTCACCACCTTCGAGGACGAGGCCGAGATCCGGGACGCCTACCGCGCCTTCCTGGACGGCGCGCAGCGGGTGTCGGGCTGCACGCCGGAGCAGGCGCGCGCCATCTTCGAGGCGATGGCCGCCTTCCGCGGCTACGGCTTCGCCGAGTCGCACGCTTGGGCGTTCGGGCTGCACGCCTACCTCAGCGCCTGGCTGCGCAAGCACCACCCCGCCGCCTACCTGGCCGCCGTCTTCGCCGAGCACCCCGGCATGTGGCCGCTGTCGACCCTGCGCCAGGAGGCCGGCCGGCGCGGGATCGGGGTGCGGCCGCTGGACCTGAACCGTTCCGGCGTCGCCTGGCGGGTCGAACGGGACGAGGACGGCGACCACCTGCGCCCCCCGCTGCAGCTTCCGAACGGCGTCTCCGAGACGGTCGCGCGCGAGATCGTGCTGGAGCGCGCCCGCCACGGCCCCTACCGCGGCGCGCGCGACCTGCACGCCCGCCTGCGGATCGCCGGCGACGCGCTGGAGGCGCTGGCCCGCGCCGGCGCGTTCGACCGGCTGCAACCCCGGCGCGCCACCCTGTACGAGGCCCGCGCGCTGCATCACGCCCTGCCCGCCGGCGCGGCGCCGCTGTTCGACGGCCTGCCGCCCCTGCCGCCGCTGCCGGCCCTGACCCTGACCGAACGGACCGTCTGGGACCACCGCGCGAAGGGAATGAGCGAGCGCGGCGTGCACCCGGTCGACCTGGCGCGACGCGAACTGCTGGACCTCGGGGCCGTGCCGCTAGCTCGCGCACCCGACGGCGAGGTCCGCACCGGCGGCCTGATCGTGGCGCGCCAGAAGCCGCCGACGGCGAAGGGGTTCGCCTTCTTCGTGATCGAGGACGGGCCCGACCGGGCCCAGGTGGTGGTGGCGCCCGACCTGTGGGACGCGCAGTGGCGGGTGCTGCGCGACGCGCGGCTGCTGGTGGTCGACGGCCTGCTGCAGCGCGTCGGGCACGCCTGGACCCTCCGCGCCCGCACCGTCGCCGGCCTGGCCGGCCCGGTCGCGGTGCGCGGGTACCACTACGGTGGGGGAGCGGCGTGACCCACGTACGGCTCCACCAAGAACGCGTCGAGAACCCGTATGCTGCACCCCAATGGCCCTGCCCTGACTCTCGATCCATCGCCTCGGCCCCATCGAACGCGCCGACCTCGAATTCGGTGACCTCACGGTCTTCGTCGGGCCGCAGGCGTCGGGCAAGAGCATCGCGCTCCAGACCCTCAAGCTCGCGCTCGATCGAGGCGTCATCGAGCGCACGCTCCGAAACGCGGGCCTGGTGTGGAAGGGCGGCGCACAGTTCCTCGACCACGTGTACGGCGAAGGCATGCGCAGCATCTGGACGGACGCCACCCGGGTGACGCTTTCCCTACGCAACGGAACGAAAGCGCACGAACTCGACCCGAACCGCGGTCCGAGCCGGCGGGCGGCAGCGTCCGCGAAGGAAAGCGTCTCCTACGTACCGGCCCAACGCGTCATGAGCATTCGCGACGGCTGGCCCCGCCCATTCGGTGAGTACAACAGCGGCGACCCGTACGTTCTGCGCGAGTTCAGCCAGCGGGTTCACGAGATCGTCCAAGGCGAACTCTCCGGAACGGGACCGCTCTTCCCCCGTGCACAACGGTTCCACGACGTCCTTCGCGGCATCGTGCGCGACCATGTCTTGGCCGGGTACGACCTCGACGTCGATGCGCCGATGATGCACAAGCGGTTCGTGCTCAGAGCCGTGAACGATGCCCACGACGCCAATGCATCCGTACTACCTTTCCTGACCTGGTCCGCGGGTCAACGCGAATTCGTCCCGATGCTCCTCGGCATGTACCGTCTCATGCCCGCCGGAGGAACGT
>JBBDSD010000144.1:3429-8593 GCA_040905065.1 Trueperaceae bacterium
GCCGCCACGCGACGCCTTGACCTGGGCAATCGTCGAGGAACCGGAGATGGCGCTGCACCCACGCGCGATCGCGGCCACGATGGCGTTCGTCCTCGAGCTGATCCGCCGAGGCTACCGCGTCGCCCTGTCCACGCACTCGACGCACGTGCTCGACGTGGCATGGGGACTGAGCCGGCTCCAAGAACATGGCGGCCAACCGACCGACGTCCTCGACATGTTGGGGCTTCCGCGCACCAAGGCGTCGCGCGACATGGCCGAGCAAGCACTCGACGCGCATGTACGGGTGTACGCCTTTGCCCGCGATCGGGCCGTGCAGGACATCTCTCGCCTCGATCCGTCCTCCGACGACGCGACCGAAGCGGATTGGGCCGGGATCACGGGCTTCTCGGAGAACGTGGCCAGCGTGATCTCGGCCGTCGTCCGGAGGACGTGGCGCGCAGAGGCGCCACCCGAGTGATCGATGCGATGCGACGACTCGGTCCGCCCTACGCGGACGCCGTCATGCGCGGACTACGCGCGCTGAGACCCAGCGAGCGCCGCAAGGTCCACATAGCGGACCTGCGAAGGTGGACCGGAAGCATCGATCTGGACGAGACGCTGAAGCACGATCCGACCGAAGGCAGGCAGTCGCGCTGGGACTACGGCATCGGCTTCGACGACGCTTCGGGAAACCGCGCTGCCGTTTGGGTCGAGGTGCATCCGGCATCGAACCCCAGAAGCGTCCGCGACGTCGTCGACAAAGCCGCTTGGTTGCGACGCTGGCTCGCCCGACACGGACCGGAACTGCTCGATAGGACCCACCGCGCCGAAGCGCACCTGAACGACGCCCCCTACGTGTGGATCACCACCGAAGGCGTGGATCTGCCGAACCCTGCCAAGACGAAGCGACACCTTGCGCAACACGGCCTGTCGGGACCGGTACGAGGCCTTCGCATTCCCTGATCCGCGTCAATCCTGCGCGCCGCTGACCGGTCCGCTGTTCTCCTCCACGACGCTGTCCGCCTCCTCGACGTGGATGGCGCGCGCCACCAAGACCGCGAGGTCCTCCTCGATCCGCTCGGCGCCGAGGTCGTCCAGCCTCAACCGCTCCGCCTCGTGCCCCTCCTGCGCGAAGACGTCGCCGTCGCCGCCACCGACCGAGCGTTCGACCACCACCCGTTCCGCATACGGGTCTCCCCGGTAGCGCAACGTGGCGCGACCGAGCACCGGTCCATCATTCCCCACGTCGCCAGGGTGCATCTCGAAGCGGATCCACGGCCCGCCCTCCTCCGGTTCGAGGTCCTGGCGCACGCGCCCCTCGAAGCCGTGAGCCTCGACGGTGCGGGCGGCGACCTCGAACACGGGGGCGACCCGCTCCTCGATTCGATCCTGGAAGGCGCGCAGGTACGATGCGCGCCGCCGACGCGCCTCCTCGCGACGCTCCCGTTCGCGACGGACCCGCTCGGCGCGGGTCTCGAAAAGGGTGTCCAAGCGGCGGCGCAGCGCCTCGCCGGTGTCGCTCACGGTCGTCCTCCTCTCACCGTTCGGGCACGATGCGGCAGGCGCCCGACGTGGCGAACGGGCCGTCGTAGGCGATCACGATCTCGATGGTGACCGATCCGCCGTTGCCGCTGGGGACGCGCGTCCGGTTGCCGTTCTCGCTGGTGACCCACTCCGGACGCAGCACGCCCTGCTCTTGCAGGTGCGCGTCCAGCGTGCGGATGGTGGCGTCGAGGGTGCTGCCGGGCAGGCGGAAGCAGAACCCGTTCTCCTGCAGATCGACCAGGCACGGCACGGTAGATCCGTCCCGGTCGGCCAGGTACGTCGAGAGCAGCTCGCCGCACGGAGCGGCCGCCAAGGCGGTGCCGCTCAAAAGAACGATCAGCACGACCCCGAGCCGGCGGCACGAGCGCGCCACGGCGCGTCCGACGTGCGTCCATCCGGGGGAAACGTTGCGGGCGAAGGCGTTCACGATGGGTCGCATGGTAGCAGGGATCGTGCACTGCCGTCGTCCACGTCCGCGCCGTCCACGACGCCCAAGGCGAACACCGTGACGCTGGCACCGTCGCTGCCCGGCCGCACCGTCCCGTCGTCCGGCGCCAGCGCCAGCGGCCTCCGTTGCGGTTCCAGCGCCAGGCCGGCGCGCGGTCCGTACGGCTGCCCGGAGGGCCCGACCACGCTGCCGTCCAGGCCCCCGCCGGCGTACGCCTGCAGGCACGGTTCGCAGGTGCGGACCGTCAAGGTGCGGCCGCTCTCGGGGTCGAGGAGCCACGCCACCGCGGGCGGTTCCGTCGCCGGTGAAGGCGCACCGCGGTCGGGCGCCGCACCCGACCGGGCGTCGTCCAGCAGGTACGGATGATCCAGCCCACCGGCCAGCGCCAGCTGCGGATGGGCGCTGGGCGTCAGGTCCCCCAGTCGAACGGTCGACCGCAGGTCCAGCGCGGTGCCGGCCACCGGCACCGTGCGCCCGGTCGCCACCAGGCCCGGACCCAGTTCCGCGGTGCGGGCGGCCGCGATGCGCAGCCGGTGCTCGTCGACCGTGCCGCGCCCCTCCCCCGTCAGGTTCCAGGTGCCGTGGTGCGTCAGGTTCGCCAGAGCCTCTTGGTCGCTGTGCCAACGGAGCTCGATCCGCAGTTCGTGCCGCACGGTCCAGGCGATCCGGGCGCGCACCGTCAGGCGCCCGGGGTGTCCTTGGTCGCCGTCGGGCGAGACCAGCTCCAGCTCGACCGCCGCCTCCCGCGCGTCCGCCTGCGCCCCAGCGGTGCGCCAGAGCCGGCGGTGGAACCCGTCCGGCCCGCCGTGCAGCTGGTTGGGCCCCTCGTTCGCCGGCAGGCGCAGCTCGCGGCCGCGCCACGGCAGGCGCGCACCGCCGATGCGCCCGGCGGTCCGTCCCACGATCGCGCCCAGGTACGCCGCGTTCGTGCGGTAGCCGTCCAGGCTCGGGTGGGCCAGGACCACGTTGGCGAGGCGGCCGTCGCGGTCCGGTACGCGCACCTCGGTCACGGCGGCGCCCAGGCCGCTGACGGACGCACCGCTGCCGTCCGGCGCACGCAGGCGGTGCAGCGGCACGGCCGCGCCGCCTGGGAGCGTGCCGTGCAGATCGCTGCGGACCGTGCACAGCGTAGGACCGGAGAACGATGCCACGTCCGCACGCTACCTAGGCGACCGTGCGCGGTCCGTTCGGCGGGCGGGCGTACCGACGGAAGCCGACCGGTTCGCTAGGGTGGTGCCATGGACGTGCATCTGCATCACGTGGCCACCGCGGTCCCGCCGTTCGCGTACGACCAAGCCACCGCGCACCGCGTGATGCGGGACTGGATCGGCGGCGACCGCCGCACCGACCTGCTGCTTCGTCGCATCTACGGCGCCTCCGGCATCGACCGGCGCCACTCGGTGGTCGGCGACTTCGTTGCGTCCGAGGGCGCGGACGTGCCGCTGGACCCCCCGCCCGCGGAGCCCGGCGACGCCGCCACGCCGCCGCTCTACCTGCTGCCGGACGGCACCTTCCGCGATCCCGGCACGGCCGAGCGGAACGACCGCTACCGGGAGGAGGCCCGGCGCCTCTTCGTCGGAACGGCCCACGACGCCGTCGACGGACCACACCCGTTCGGACCCGAAGACGTGACCCACCTGATCACCGTGTCGTGCACCGGCTTCTACGCGCCCGGACCCGATCTGGACGTGGTGCACGGGCTGGGGCTGCGCCCCACGGTCGAGCGCTACCACCTGGGCTTCATGGGCTGCTACGCGGCGTTCCCCGCCCTCCGCATGGCGCGCGCCTTCTGCCGCGCCGAGCCGGACGCGGTGGTGCTGGTGGTGCTGGTCGAGCTGTGCAGCCTGCACCTGCGTCCGTCGCGCGCGACCGACGACGTGATCGCCGCCAGCGTGTTCGCGGACGGGGCGGCGGCGATGGTCGTGTCCGCCCGCGCGCCGAGCGGCCCGACGCTGGCGCTCGACCGCTTCGTCGACGGACTGGCGCCGGAGGGGGCGTCGGACATGGCCTGGACCATCGGCGATCACGGCTTCGCCATGACCCTCTCCGCCTACGTGCCCCGCATCGTCGGCGAGAAGGCGGCCTTCGCCCTGGCGCCGCTGCTGGAGGGTACCGGCGTCGAGCCGGCCCACGTTCCGCGTTGGGCGCTGCACCCCGGCGGACGCGCCATCGTCGATTCCGTGCAGCGAGGCATGGACCTGCCGGAGGGCGCCGTGGCCGACGCGCGTGCGGTGCTTGCCGCCTACGGCAACATGTCCAGCGTCACGGTGCCGTTCGTGCTGGCTCGCCTGCTGCGCGATCCCGGTCCGGAGGACGAGCCGGTCCTGGCGCTGGCGTTCGGTCCTGGCCTGACGGTAGCGACCGGGCTGCTCCGCTGGCGGCATCCGGACGGGACGACGGCCGCGCGAACGCACGCTCCCGGAGGTGCCCGCTGAACGACCTGCCTCGCCGCGACGATCCCACCGGCCTCTGGCGCGGTTGGTGGTCCGACCCGACGCTCGCTCGGCGCGCCGCAGGGTTGCGGGAGCGGATGGAGGAGCCGGGCGTCGATCCGGTCGTGCTGCGCCGCACCTACGCTCAGTTCGGGCCTCTGAACGACCTGGTCGCTGGCTGGCGTCGCGCTTGGCGACGGACGTTGGCGCCCGCCGCCCACGCCGCCGCGGCCGAGCATGGTCGGGTCCGGCTTCTGGACGTCGGCTGCGGCGGGGGCGACCTGATCCGTCGCCTGTGCGCCTGGGCGGCACAAGACGGCGTGGAGCTGCACGCCACCGGCGTCGATCCCGATCCGGTCGCCCTCGCCTACGCCCGCTCCCGCTCCGTACCGCCGAACGTGCGGTACAGGCAAGCTCGCGCCGAAGAGTTGCCCGACGGGGATCGCTTCGACCTGATCGTGTCGAATCACCTGCTCCACCACCTGCCAGAACCGGAGCTCACGGCGCTGGCGTGCACCTGCGAACGGCTGCGCGCCCCGTCGGGCACGGTTCTGCACGGAGACATCCATCGCAACGCCCTGGCGCTGCCGGCGTTCGCGTTGGCGTCGTTTCCGTTCCGGAGGTCGTTCGTACGGGAGGACGGCTTCCGATCGATCCGGCGCGCCTGGCGCCCGCACGAACTGGCGCCGCTGCTGCCCCCCGGCTGGCGTGCCGAACGCGTGGGCCGCTTCCGCATCCAGGTCGGCGTCGCCCCGCACCG
>JBBDSD010000145.1:0-1423 GCA_040905065.1 Trueperaceae bacterium
GGCCCGGACGTCCAGGCGGGCATCGGTGAGGACGCCGAGCGCGTGCTCGGCGTCGGGGACCAGCACGTGGACCACGCCCTTGCCCTGTCCGGTGAAGGCGCTGATCCCCTCGATGGAGATGTCTGCGGCGCCACATGCCTCCCCGAGCCGTGCCAGCACGCCGGGCTGGTCATCGGGTATGAGCGTGAAGTCCTTGTGCAACGGGGGCCCTCCTGGGACGCGATCGCCGACGGTGACGTCGCCGGCAGTGTTGCACATGGCCGTACCGCATCCCCGCGTGTGCTGCGCGGGGCATGCCGCGGTGTGGTCCACTGCAGCCTGCAATCGAGCCGAAGACATGTCGAGCGTGTGGAGGAAGTAGCGATGAAGGTGCTGGTCGGGTTCGTCAAGTCCCCCGAAGGCGAGGCGGCGCTGGACGCGGCGATCGCCGAGGCGCGTCTGCGCGGTGGCAGGTTAGTCGTGGTCCACTCGCTGTTCGGCGGCGGCCGGGACGAGGACAAGCTGCCGGAGTACACCGAGGCGCTGGCCGAGGTCGAACGGCGGTTGCAGGGCGAGGGGATCGATCACGAGATCCGCGAGCTCGTGCGCGGCAACTCGCCGGGCGATGACCTGCTGTCGTTCGCCAGCGACGAGGAGGTCGACCTGATCGTGATCGGTGTGCGCCGGCGCTCGCCTGTGGGGAAGCTGGTCCTGGGCTCCAACGCCCAGGACGTGCTGCTGGGCGCCGACTGCCCGGTCCTGGCGGTCAAGCCCACGCGCAGCTGACGGGGCCCCTACACCAGACGCACACGGATCTGGCCAGGAGTACACCGGCCGATCGGACGCCCCCACGCCGTTGTGCGTGCTGCAGGCATCACCGACCATCGTGGCAACGCGTTCACGATGCCCGCGGCCGGCTGGGTCGCATCTTCCCCCATCGGGTGTCCGCTGAACCACCGCCACCTCCGGGTGCGCGCACCGTGCCCAGCCCACGGCTCCTGACCCCGACCCCCCCTCGCCGATGCCCCTCTCCTTCACGTCGTGCCTGCGTGCGCTCCTCGCCGCGGTCCTCCTCGTCCCCCTGCTGGCCGTCCCCGGCCACGCCTCCGTCGTGACCCGCACCGCGGGTGACGACCGGATCCAGACGGCGATCGAGGTCTCCCAGGACTTCCGCACCAACGCCAGCGACGCGATCCTGGCGACGGCGTTCTCCTTCCCCGACGCGCTCGCCGCCGGCGCCCTGGCCCACTCGCTGGACGCGCCGGTCCTGCTGACCTCGCGCGACGCGCTGCCCCAGCGCGTCGTCGACGAGCTGCGCCGGCTGCGGACCAACCGGGTCTGGCTGCTGGGTGGCGAGGCCGCCCTGTCGCGGGGCGTCGAGCAGGCCCTGGAGGACCTGGGGTTCGCCGTCCGCCGGCTGGCGGGCGCCGACCGGTACGCGACG
>JBBDSD010000146.1:0-1413 GCA_040905065.1 Trueperaceae bacterium
TGCTGCGCCTGCTCGCGCGCATCAGCCGCCTGGCGGACGGGCACGACGCCTGGGACGAGCGGGCCGAAGCGGCGCTGGCCGCGCTGGTGGGCACGGAGAATTTGGAGGAACGCCAGGTGGGCGCCGGACGCATCGACCGCGTGGTGCTCGACGAGCTGGAGCGGCTGCACCCGCCCGGCTGAGCCGACGCGGACCGGGGGAGGATCGCGTCGGCGGCGCTCAGCGGCCGCCGAACTCCGGTTCGCGCTTCTCCAGGAACGAGCGGACGCCCTCCGCCCGGTCGTCGGTGGTGACGACCAGGCCGAACAGGTCGGCCTCGATCTCGAGCCCTTGCGGCAGCGTCGCGTCCAGGCCCCGCTTCACCGCCTCCTTCGCCAAGCCCAGCGCGACCGGCGCGTTGCCGAGGGTGGCGCGGGCCACCGCTTCGGCCTCGGCCAGGGGATCGTCGGCCACGCGGGACACCAGCCCGAACGACAGCGCCTCCTCGCCGTCGATCAGCCGCCCGGTCAGGATCAGGTCCAGCGCGCGCCCCTCGCCGATCAGCCGGGGTAGGCGCTGCGTGCCGCCGTAGCCGGGAATCAGGCCGCGCGTGGTCTCCGGCAGGCCCAGGCGCGTGCCGGGCGCCGCCACCCGCAGGTCGCAGGCGAGCGCCAGTTCCAGGCCGCCGCCCACGGCGAACCCGTGCAGCGCTGCCACCGTCGGGATCGGCAGCGTCGCCAGCGAGTTGGCGACGTCCTGCCCGTTCAGGGACGCCTCGCGTCCGCTGAACGGATCGTCCAGGTTCGCGAACTCGGCCAGGTCGGCGCCGGCGCAGAAGCCGCGACCTTCGCCGTGCAGCACCAGCGCCCGCACGTCGGCGTCGGCCTCGACGTGGTCCAGCGCCACGCTCAGTTCGATCAGGACCTCGCCGGTCAGGGTGTTGCGCGCGTCGGGTCGCTGCAGCCGCACGAACGCCACCTCGCCGCGCACCTGCAGCGACAGGTGCTCGAAGCCGAGATCGTGCTCGGTCGCGTCGGCGTCCGGCGTCGGGCCTGCGGTCGTGCGGGGGGTCGGGTCGTCGCTCATGCGTCGCCTCCGTAGTCGTAGAAGCCTGCGCCGCTCTTGCGGCCCAGCAGGCCCGCGCGCACCTTGCGGCGCACGATGGGAGCCGGGGCGTAGCGCGGGTCGCCCAGTTCGGCGTGCAAGATCTCCAGCACGCTCAGCACCACGTCCAGCCCGATCAGGTCGGCCAGCGCCAGCGGTCCCAGCGGCACGTTGGCGCCCAGCGTCATGGCGCGGTCGACCGCGTCGGGCGTGGCGGCGCCCTCGTCCACTAGACGTGCGGCGTCGTTCAGGTACGGGATCAACAGCCGGTTCACCAGGAAGCCGGGCCGGTCCGCGCCCCGGCCCCGGGTCTTGCCCCAGCCGCGGGCG
>JBBDSD010000147.1:0-1411 GCA_040905065.1 Trueperaceae bacterium
GCGCGCAGGCGTGCTGGATGTACACCTCCAGGTGGTCCTGCAGGTTCGCGCCGACATGATCTTGCGGGCCGTGCGGATCGCCTCGATCCATTCGCGCCGGTCGCGTTCGGTCGACAGGTAGTTGAACAGCATCGACGGCTTCTCGCGCGGGTCGGTCGACTTGATCTTCAGCTCGCCGCGGACGTCGGAGAACATCGGGCCCACGTGGACCTGGTAGCCGTGCCCGCTGGCGGGGCTGCTTCCGTCGTAGCGAACGGCGAGCGGCAAGAAGTGGAACATCAGGTTGGGCCAGTCCACGTCGTCGTTCGACCGTACGAAGCCGCCCGCTTCGAAGTGGTTCGTGGCGCCCGCACCGGTGCGGAAGAACAGCCACTGCGCCCCGACCCACGGCCGACGCCACCAGGCCATCCACGGCGCCATCGACACCGGCTGCGCGCAGGCGTGCTGGATGTACACCTCCAGGTGGTCCTGCAGGTTCGCGCCGACGCCGGGCAGGTCCTGGATCACGTCGATGCCGAGCGAACGAAGGTGCTCGGCCGGACCGACGCCGCTCAGTTGCAGCAGCTGCGGCGTGGCGATCGCACCGCCGGCCAGAACCACTTCGCCAGCCAGGATCCGCTCGGTGCGCCCGCGGTGCTCCACCTCGACCCCGATGGCGCGCGATCCCTCGAACAGGATGCGGGTCACGAAGGCGCGGGTCCGGACCTCCAGGTTGGGGCGGTGCATCACCGGGTGCAGGTAGGCGCGCGAGGCGGAGAGGCGCCGGCCGTGCCGGATGTTGCGATCGAACGGGGCGAAGCCTTCCTGCTTGGCGCCGTTGACGTCGTCGGTGCGGTCGTATCCCGCCTGCTGCGCCGCTTCGAAGAACGCGTGATGGAGCGGGTTCGTGGCCGGTCCGCGCTCGATTTCGAGCGGTCCGTCGCTGCCGCGGTAGGGGCTCTCGCCACCGGTCCATGTTTCCATCCGCTTGAAGTAGGGCAGGCAGTGCGCGAAGTCCCAACTCGCCATGCCGGGCTGCTGCGCCCAGCGGTCGTAGTCCATCGGGTTGCCGCGCTGGTAGATCATGCCGTTGATGCTGGACGACCCGCCGAGGATCTTGCCGCGCGCGTGGTAGACGCGTCGGCCGCCCATGTGCGGCTCCGGATCGGATTCGTACTGCCAGTCGTAGAAGCGGCTCCCGATCGGGAACGGCAGCGCGGCCGGCATCTGGATCAGCACGTCCCAGAGCGAGTCCGGACGTCCGGCTTCGAGAACCAGAACGTTCGTGTCGGGGTCCTCGCTGAGGCGTGCCGCGACCGCGGAGCCGGCGGACCCGCCGCCGATGACGAGCACGTCCGGGTGTCGGCTCATGCGGTCGGATCCGTATCGCGGCTGCGGCGTGAAGCGGTGCGGCATCGGTGCATGATCGTCT
>JBBDSD010000148.1:0-1408 GCA_040905065.1 Trueperaceae bacterium
ATGGTGCGCGACTTCCTGGACGCCGGCCTGCCGCCGCTGCCGACGCGCCTGCCCACGCCGCGCAAGGTCCTGCTCGCGACGGGCACGCTGTTCGCGCCGGTGCTGGAGCGCGCCGTGCGTCCGCTGCGCGCGATCGACGGGCTCGACGTCGAGGTCCGTGCGCTCGAGAACCGGACCTTCGGTGGCGTCACCACCGTCGCCGGCCTGCTGGCGGGACGCGACTTCCTGCTCGGGATCGAGCCGGGGGAAGCGGACCTGCTGCTGGTCAGTCCGAACGTGATGAAGTACGGCACCGAGACGCTCTTGGACGAGCGCACCCTGAGCGACCTGCGCACGGAGCTGCGCATGGACGTGCAGGCGGGGGGAACCGACCTGAACGAGTTGGTGCGAGCGATCCTGACCGGCGTGGGCGAGCGGCACCTGCCGCAGTTCGGGTTCTCGACCCACGCCGTGAAGGAGAGCGCCAAGCAGCACTGAGCCGCACGCCGAGCGGGTAGCATGGCGCGCATGATCGACATCGACCTGCGCAACCTGAGCGCTGAACGGATCGGACCCGACCGCGGCGTCGAGTTGGACGCCGAACTGGCGGCCCTGGGCCCGGCCCTGGACGCCGACGCCGCCGCCCTCTTGGCGCGACGGGGCGACCCCGCCGCCATGCTCGGTTGGACCGAGCTCGCCGGTGGGCAGGAAGACACCGTCGCGCGCGTCGAAGCGTGGCGCGAGGGAGCGCGCGACCGGCTACGCGACCTGGTGGTGCTCGGCATCGGCGGTTCCAGCCTCGGCGCCGCCGCCGTGATCCACGCGCTGCAGTCCGGGCGCGCGGTGCGCGACGGGAGCGCTGCGCGCGTGCACTTCGTCGACAACGTCGACGCAGGCGTCGTGGCCGACCTGATGGAGGCGCTGGATCCGGCCACCACCACGGTGAACGTGATCAGCAAGAGCGGCACCACCGCCGAGACGATGGCCGCCTACCTGGCATTCGAACGGTGGTTGCGCGACGCGCTCGGCGACGCGACGTTCCGCGACCACGTGGTGGCCACCACCGATCCGGAGAGCGGCATCCTCCGGCCGGCGGCGGAGGCGGACGGCATCACGACCTTCGCCGTGCCCCCGTCCGTCGGCGGCCGCTACAGCGTCCTGTCGCCGGTCGGCCTGATCCCGATCGCCGCGGCCGGCATCGACCTGCGAGCGCTGTTGCGCGGCGCCGCGCGGGCCGACGCCGCCACCCTGCGGCCGACGGGGGAGAGCGTCCCCAAACTGGCCGCCGCGGCGCAGCTGCTGACGCACCGGCGCGGCGCGACGGTGAACGTGCTGATGCCGTACTCGACCCGCATGCGTCGCGTCAGCGACTGGTACGTGCAGTTGTGGGCCGAGTCGCTCGGCAAGCGCGTCGACCGGGCCGGCGCCC
>JBBDSD010000149.1:0-1407 GCA_040905065.1 Trueperaceae bacterium
GCCGCCGAGCACGACGAGTACCTGCGCTGGTCGGTGCGCGCCTTCCGGCTCGCCACCTCCGGCGTTGACCCTTCCACCCAGATCCACACCCACCTGTGCTACTCGGAGTTCAACGAGATCGTCGACGCCATCAGCGCTCTCGACGCCGACGTGACGAGCATCGAGGCGGCCCGATCGCGCATGGAGGTCCTGGCCCCGCTCGCCGCCGAAGGGTTCGCCCGCGGGATCGGACCGGGCGTCTACGACATCCACTCACCCCGGGTACCGACGACCGACGAGGTCGCCGATCTCCTCCGAGCCGCGCTCGACTCGGTCCCCGCCCAACGTCTCTGGGTCAACCCCGACTGCGGCCTGAAGACCCGCACCTACGCAGAGGCCGAGTCCGCGCTCGCCAACATGGTCGGGGCAGCCCACCGCCTGCGCACCTGAGCCCGCCGCGAACGCAGCCACGCCCGCCCAGCCCCAGGATCCAGCACCGACGCGAGGACGCGTCCAGATGCTCACCTGGGTGAGGTGGCGCCTCGTGCGGGCAGGAGGGACGAGCACGGGGCAGGCGTTGAGTATCGTCTGGACGTCTCCCCCGTGCGAGGGCGTGGTCCGGATCGTCCCACCACCCATAGGACAAGCGATGAGGACAGCGGTCACAGAGCGGCTGGGCATTGCCACACCCATCGTCCAAGCGCCGATGGGGGGCGGTCCCGGCACCGTGGAGCTTGCGGCAGCCGCGAGCAACGCCGGCGCACTCGGATCGCTGGCAGGCGGTTACCTGACCGCCGATGACCTACGGGTCCATCTCCAGGCCTTGCGCACCGCCACCGACAACCCCTTCGCGGTCAACATCTTCGTCCCGGAACGGATCCGGGTCGATCCGACGACGGTCGCGTCGGTCCAAGACGTGCTCGAGCCGTACCGCGTGGAGCTCGGGCTGCCGGCGCGCACCGAACCGCCACCAGTCCAGGACGCGTTCGCCGCGCAGATCGACGTGCTGCTCGATGCGCCCTCGCCCGTGGTCAGCTTCACCTTCGGTCTGCCGCCCGCCGACGTCGCCAGCCGGCTGCACGACGCAGGGTGCATCCTCATCGCCACCGTCACCACCGTGCGGGAGGCCGTCGCCGCCGTCGACGCGGGCATGGATCTCGTCTGCGCCCAGGGCAGCGAGGCGGGCGCGCACCGCGGGACCTTCCTCGACGATCCATCCGAAGCGGTCATCGGCACGGTGGCGCTCGTCCCGCAGGTCTGTGATGCGGTGACGGTCCCGGTCATCGCCGCCGGCGGGATCATGGACGGACGCGGCGTCGCCGCGGTACTTGCCCTGGGCGCGGGAGCGGCCCAGCTCGGCACCGCGTTCCTGCGCTGTCCCGAGGCGGGCACCCCGGCGGCGCACCGACGTGCGCTCATGTCCGCTCG
>JBBDSD010000150.1:0-1405 GCA_040905065.1 Trueperaceae bacterium
CGCTGCGGCCACGCGCTCCGGCGTCGACGGCGTCAGCGCCAGGCGGGCCCGGAGCAGCAGCGCCCCGCCGGGCACCTGGGAGCGCCGGTAGGCGAGGCCCAGATCCTCGGCCGGCACGCGCTCGATCCGTCCGTCGCGGAGCCATTCGACCTCGCGCAGCACCTCGCCCACCTCGCCGAAGCGGGTGCCGGCGTTCATGACCACGGCGCCGCCCAGTTCCGCCGGCACGCC
The DNA here is from genome assembly GCA_040905065.1 of Trueperaceae bacterium. Lineage (GTDB taxonomy): Bacteria > Deinococcota > Deinococci > Deinococcales > Trueperaceae > SLSQ01. Next base: position 232 of record JBBDSD010000150.1, read on the forward strand.
CAGCAGGCCCTCCAGCCCGGACAGGCCGGCCCTCTGCGCTCGGCGCACCAGGCCGGGTAGCGGCGTGGCGCAGCCCAGCCAGGCTTCGTGGGCGTCGCCGAAGGCGCGCACGTCGTTGTAGGCGCGGCCCAGCCGCACCACGCGCTCGGGTACGCCGTCGTCGGAGACCAGCAGGTTCGATCCCGCGCCGATCGGCCGGAACGGCGCGTCGGTCGCGTCGCGGGCGGACGCGTCGTCGTGCACCGTCCATACCTCGGCCGGACCGCCGACGCGCAACGTCGTCAGCTCCGCCAACGGGCGGACCCGCACCTCGGCGCCGCTGGTCCGGACCGTCATCCGACCTTCGGTCCGGGCGTCGGACCGTCCACGGGGCTTCCTTGCACCAACGCCTGCGCCACGCGCCACACGTCGCCCGCGCCCAGCGTGATCACCAGGTCCCCCGACGCCAGGCTTCCGGCCAGGTAGCGGCCGGCGGAGGCCAGGTCGTGATGCGCGGCGGTGTGCCCTCCGTCCCGCAGCCGCTGCACGATTCGCTCGGAAGAGACGCCGGGGATCTCCGTCTCGCCCGCTCCGAACACGTCGACCACCAGCACCTCGTCGGCGACCGCGACGGCGTCGGCCAGGGCGGGCCAGTGCCGTGCCGTCCGGACCCACCGGTGCGGCTGCAGCACCGCGCGCACGCGGCGGCCGGTCGCAAGGGCCGCTTCGAGGGTCGCGGTCACCTCGGTCGGGTGGTGCGCGTAGTCGTCGATCACCAGGGCCCCGTCGATCTCGCCCCAGCGCTGCCAGCGCCGGCCCACGCCGGTAAAGGTGGCGAGCGCCTCGGCCGCGTCGGCCAACGTCACGCCGGCCCGGTGCGCGGCGGCCAGGGCGGCGGCGGCGTTGTGGGCGTTGTAGCGGCCGGGCACGGCCAACTGGACCGGAACGGCGGCGTCGGGACCGCGCAGCGTGAAGCGGGTGCGGTCCGGCGCCAGACGCAGGTCGTCGATCCGGTAGTCGGCGCCCGGTGACTCGCCGTAGCGCACGCGGTCCGGGTGGCCGGCCAGCAGGTCGTCCAGGCCGGCCCAATCGGCGCACGCCACCAGCGTGCGCGCCTGACGCGCGTAACGGCGTGCCGCCTCCTCCAGATCGTGCAGGCTGGCGTGGTAGGTGCGGCGCTCGTCGTGCTCGCCAG
>JBBDSD010000151.1:0-1404 GCA_040905065.1 Trueperaceae bacterium
TGCGCGGGATCGTCTACCCGTTGTGGGACGCCGGCATGACCGTCGGCTACGCGGTCCGCAACCGTCGCGAGGCGATCGGCGCGATCGACGACGTCGACACCGCCACCTCGATGCTCGAGTTGCGGACCGTCGCGGGCGATCGGGGGCTCGCCCAGCTGGTCCAGGTGGAGGTGCTGCGGCGTCTGCGGCAGCGTCCGCACAAGTACCTCGCGGCACTTCGCCGCGCCGACGAGGCGCGTCGGCGCAAGGCCGGTGACGCGGCCGAGGCGATCGAACCGGACCTGAAGAACGGCGCCGGCGGCCTGCGTGACGTGCAGTCGTTGTCGTGGGCGGCTGCGGCACTGGTCGGGGTCAGCGGCCTCGATCCGCTGGTTCCCGCGGGCTACCTCGGCGCCACCGACCGGCCGCGCCTGGCCCAGGCGCGCGAGCGGCTGCTCGCCGCCCGGGTGGCGCTGCACCTCGAGACCGCGCAGCTGGCCGCCGGGACGGTGGCGACCGAGGTCCTTCGCCTGGAGGTGCAGGACGCGGTCGCGGCGCGGCTCGGCCATGCGGACCGCGACGAACACCATCTCGCGGCCCACGCGCTGATGCGCGAGCTGATCCTGGCCGCGCGCACCGTGGATCACGTCCACCGCCGCGCCTGGTCGCTGATCGACGCCGACCTCGCGCGTGGAGCGCGGCGCCGACGGCGGCCGACCGAACGCGAGCACGACGGGTTCGAACTGGTCGACGGCGTGCTGCGGGTGCCCGACGACCAGGACCTCGACGCCGTCGACCTGCCGATGCGGTTGCTGACGGCGCTGGCCGACACCGGCGCGGTCCTGGACCGGGGGAGCGCCGCGCGGCTGCGGCGGCGGGTCGAGGACGGCGATGCCCCCTGGCCGTGGACCGACCTCCAGCGCGAACGGTTCGTGCGGGTGCTGTGGCGCGGCGGGGTCATGCTCGCCGCCCTCGCGGAACTCGACGACGTCGGGATCCTGACCGCGATGCTGCCCGAGTGGGAGTCACTTCGCGGCCGCCCGCAGCGCAACCCCTACCACCTGTACCCCCTCGACCGCCACGCCTGGCATGCCGCGGCGAACCTCGGCGATCTCGTCCGCCGCGAACCGTGGGCGGCCGAGGCACTGCGCCTGGTCGACGACCGCGAGGGGCTGCTGCTGGGGGTCTTGCTGCACGACGTCGGCAAGGCGCTCGGCGAGCCGCACAGCGAAACCGGCGTGCCGTTCGCCCGCGCCATCGCCGAGCGCATGGGCGCCGCGCCGGACACCGTCGCGCTGGTCGGGCGGCTCGTGCGGTTGCATCTGCTGATCCCGGAGGCGGCACGCCGCCGCGACCTCACCGATCCCGAGCTGGTGCGTGCACTCGCCGCCGAGGTCGGCGACCGATCGACGCTGGCCTGCTTGC
>JBBDSD010000152.1:0-5623 GCA_040905065.1 Trueperaceae bacterium
TGATCGCGAGCGGCAGCAGGATCATCGCAAACTCGCCGATGCGGCCCTGTACCGGGCCAAACGGGAGGGGCGCGACCGGATCGTGGTCGCCCCCCCCCCGGGCGCTGCGTCCGAGACGCCCGAATCGCCTTCTCGCTGAGCGACGAAACGGTTCGAGCGGCTCGCAGGTCGCGCGAGGACTCAGTCGCCGTCCTCTTCGTCCTCGCCGCCGCGGTCGCCACCAAGGTCGGTGTCGATCTCGACGTCGACCTCGACGTCCGCTTCCGCTTCGGCCTTGGTGCGCCCGTCTTCGCTGGCGTCGGCTCCGACATCGGCGCCGGTTTCCGCTTCGGCGTCGGCTCCAACTTCAGCGCCGCCTTCGGCGCCGGTTTCCGCTTCGGCGTCGCCGCCGGGACCTTCGGACCGGTCGACGTCGACCGCAGCGCTGGCGTCGTCGCCGTGCTCGATCGTCACGGTGATGCCGGACGGGGTCCGCACGATGCGCGTGGTGCGGTCGCCGTCGTCGTTGACGTCGATCACGGCACCCACGGCGCCCACGTCGGTCACGAAGCGGCCGTCGGCGTCCCAGGTCACGTCGGCGTCGCTACCGGAGGCCTCGGCCCGCGCGATGGCGTCGATCGCCGCCGCCAAGCTCATCGAGCCGTCGCGCGCTTCACCCAGCGCGACCTCGATCTCGGCCAGCGCGTCGGAGGCCTTCGACACCAGGAAGCGGTAGGACTCGCCGGAAGTGGTGACCACCTCGACGGTGAACGCCGCCCGAAGATCGGTCGCGGCGTCGAGCGCTTCGCTGGCACCGTCGTAGAACGTCACGGTGGCGACGGCGTCGGCGGTCGCCTCGCCGGCAGCGCTCGCCTCCTGCGCCTGGGCCAAGCCCAAGGCTAGGATCGCGCTGGCGGCCAAGGCCAGCAGCAGGCGGGTGGTCCGGTGGGTGGTCGAAACGAAGTGTCGCATGTCGTGCTCCTTTCCGGCGCTCCGACGGTTCGTCCGTCAGGGTCGGCGCCAGCGCACGGTCGGTCGGCCGGGGGGTCCGGGTCCGGACCGCGTGCGCTACGGTTCCCACCCTGCCGTCCGTACCTGAAGCCTGGCTGAAGCGGGTGGCGGTTCGCCGCTGCGATTCTGGTGCTCGGGGCTTCAGCCGGACTTCAGGTCGACATGGTGCAATGACGCAGGTGCCACGGTTCACGTGGAGCGGTGCACGAGGAGCGGTGCACGAGGAGCGGTACAAAGAAGAAGCACACGCGAGGCACCATGGACGAGCCACGATCGGAGGCCGGAGATGCAGCACGCGAAGAACGGATGCACCGTCGGGACGGCGAGCGTGCGATCCGCGTCGTGGCGCCGCGCGATCCGGATCGTGGCGGTCGTGGCCTGGTTGAGCGCGATGCTGGGCGTGGCGGTCGTGCAACCTATTCCCTTCGCGCCGCCCCCCGGAAGCGAGCTCCTGATCACCGACGCGGACGGCCGACGCTTCGTCGGGTTCGGCACCTTCGACGAGGGTGGGCTCCGCTTGGAACTCTCGAGCCCGGCCAGCGACCTGCGTGCCGTGCTCATCGTTCCCGACGGGACGTCACAGACCTTCACGGCCGACTGGAGCGACGGTCGGCTGCGCTTCGGCAGCGACGGCGAGGCGTGGGACGTGTCCGACGCGTTGGCGTCGCAGGGACGGGGCCTGTGGGTGGCGACGGCCGATGGCGAGGCGACGCGGGTCGTCGCGAGCGACGACGCTGCGCCACCGGAGGGCGACGGGGCCGAGGCCGACGAGGCCGCTCCGGACGAGGGCGGCGACCGCGAGGCGGGTCGCCACGACGTCGACGTGCCCGACGCCGATCTGCCAGCCGATCTGCCGGACGTGGACGCGCCGGACGTGGAGGTCGATCCGGAGGTCGATCGGGACGACCCGGTCGCACCCGATCTGCCGAGCGACGACGGGAACGACGACGACGGGAGCGTCGAGGACGACGAAGAAGGCGACGAAGAGGGCGACGAAGAGGCAGACGAGGGATCGTCGCCGCTTCCCGATCTTCCCGGGACGCCGTGAGCCGAGCCTCGCTGCTCCTGGTGGAGGACGACGACCGCCTGCGGGAGATGCTGGTGCACGAACTCGAGGCGGTCGGGTACCACGTCGTGCCGGCGGCGGACGGCGCGGCCGGAATGGAAGCCATGATCGATCACGGTTTCGACCTGGTGCTCCTCGACCTCAACCTTCCGGACGTGGACGGGCTGGAGGTCGCCGAACGGATTCGGGACGAGGGCACGCCGATCGTGATGCTGACGGCGCGCGCCGACGTCGACGATCGCGTGGCGGGCCTCTACGCCGGTGCACGGGACTACCTCGTCAAGCCGTTCGACGTACGGGAGCTGCTGGCGCGGGTCCACGCGCAACTGCGAGAGGGACCGGGCGCCGAGGTGCTCGGCACCGACCAACTACGGTACGACCCCGGGACGCGCACCGCGACGGGACCGAACGGCACCACCGTCCTGCCGGAGCGCGAGGGCGACCTGCTGCGCCTGCTGCTGGCGCACCGTGGGCGGGTGTTCTCCGTGAATGATCTGGAGCGGCGCCTGTACGGTCCCGAGCTGCCCGAATCGAACACGGTGCAGGTGTACGTGTCCAGCCTGCGACGCAAACTCGCGGAGCTGGGCGCGGGCCGGCCGATCCGGACGGTGCGCGGCAAAGGCTACACGGTCGCGTGAACGCGCGGGCGTGGCGCCGGGTCCGCCCGGTTTTGTTGCGGGACCGCCTCACGCTCACCGTGAGCGTGGTGGTCGCCGTGACGGTGAGCGCCTTCGTGATCGCCACCGATCTGGCGTTCGGAGCGTTCCAGCACCGTCAGGTCCGAGACCTGGCGCAGCGCGAAGCGACGCGCGCTCAGGAGATCGTCCTGGCGGGAACGCCCGGCGAGGCGTTCGTCCGCAGCGCCGGGGAGGTGCGGCTGCAGTTCGTGGGGAGGAACGGTTCCGTGCTGGTTCCCGACCCGGCCCAGACGCCGCTGCCCGCCACCACCGAGCCGACCGTGCTGCGGGATCCGGTACCGGACGCGGACGGCCGATGGGTGATCACGGCGGTGCCGTGGCGCACCCCGGCGGGAACCGAAGCCGGCACCGTCCGCGTCGCCATCTCGCTTGCCGGTGCGGACCGCGATCGGGCGACGTTGCGCACGGTGCTGCTGTCGATCGGCGCGGTACTTCTCCTCCTCGCGGCCCTTGCGGGGGCGTGGGCGGTGCGGCGCGGACTGCGGCCGCTTTCGGATCTGGCGCTCGCGGCGCGCGCCGTCGATCCGGCCGACCCCAGACCGGTCCGCCATCGCGGGCCGCACGACGAGGTCGCCCAGCTCGCTGACGGCCTCAACCGAGCGCTGGACGGGATTCGAGCGCGCCGCGACGCGGAACGCGAACGCCTGGCGGACGTCGCGCACGAACTGGCCGCGCCCGTCACCGTGATCGCGGGGCACCTGCGGCACCTGTCCGATCCCGACGCGGCGTCCGGCACGGAGGACGATCGCCGCCGCCTCGCGTCGGCGCGTACCGCGGCCGAGGACCTCCTGCACGCCTCGGAGGACCTGTTGACGCTCGCGCGCGGCGATCTGGATCAACGCCTGTCGTGGGAGGTGACCGACGCCGGCCGCCTGGCGCACGACGTGGCCGGTGCTTGGCGGGGGGTGGACGTGCAGGTCGCGCCCGGCGACCTGCGCGTGGTCGTCGACCCGGTCCGCATGCGTCAGGTGATCCGCAACCTGATCCGCAACGCGGTCCGTGCAGCGACGTCGCCGCACGGCGTGCAGGTGCGGGTCGCTGCGGAGGGGGACGAGGTGCTGATCCGCGTGCGCGACGACGGTCCAGGTCTGGACGCGGCCGCGCGCGAAGCGATCTTCGGGCGCTACGTGACCGGCAGCGGCGGCGCCGGGCTGGGGTTGGCCGTGGTGCGGCGCCTGGTGGACGCCATGGACGGGCACGTGCGCGCGACGTCCGGCGGCGAGACCGATGCAGCGGGCGCGCTGTTCGAGGTCCGCCTGCCGTGCGCCGATCGCGCGTTCGGTCCCGATCCGGACCTGGACGAGCCCTGAGGGCGCAGGCGCCGGGCGCGGCGACGCGACCTACGCGGCGTTAGGCGTGGAACCCGAACAGGTTCCAGTGCACCACCTGGATCAGGAGCGACACGGCGGACACCGCCACCAGCATCGCCCAGCCCCGATCGGCCGTGCGGCCGTGCCCCCGCCAGATCGCGATCGCGGTGGTCACGGCGCTGGCGGGCGCTGCAACCAGCAGCACCGATCCCAACGTCAGGACCGACAGCATCGGCAGGGTCATGCCGTACACCAGCGCCAGCGGCGCCATCGCCACCAGCACCAGCGACAGCGAGAACAGCACCACCAGCGTCGCGGTCGCCTGCCCGATGGTGCGGAACCAGCGAGGTCCCGGTGGCAGGCCCCCCTCCCGCCGTCGGTAACGCCGAAGGCCGAGCGGCCAGAACAGCACCGTCACCGCGCAGGCCAGGAAGGCGACCGCCAGCACCGCCAGGAAGCTGGTAGGCGCGTCCAGGCCCTCCAGTGGCCGATAGACGAACATCGGCACGTCGGACAGGTGCACCGCTTCGACGCGGTCCCCGTCCCGCACGAAGGTAGCGCGGCCGCCCCGCTCCGGATCGACGAACACGTCGGCTCCGGCCGGGGCGAACGTCACCAGGCGACCGGTCGGCAGCGGCAGCGCCAGCGCGTCGTCTTCGGCCAGGACCGGCAGCAGGCCGCTGAGGACGGCCAGCAGCTTGGCGACGGTGGCGTCGCTGCGGCGGTTGCTGGCGTACAGCCCGGCGTAGGCGTCGGCGTCCCGTGTCGCGGCGGAGGCGTCCAGATCGGCCGCGACGGCCGCGACCGGATCGTCGGCCGCGTCGCCCGCCAGGGCGCGCAGGAAGGCGACGCGCAGGTCCTCGCGCACGGAGCCGCCGGTGGTGGTGTTGGTCAGGACCACCAACGCCGCCCCCTCCGCGGGAACCAGCGTCAGCAGAGCGTGCGACCCGAGCGTGTCGCCCACGTGGTGCACCACCCGTAGCCCGAAGCTCTCCGACAGCCACCAGCCGTGCCCGACGCCGGACACGCCGTCCGGGTGCATGCGCAGCGGCTCCCGCATCCGTTCGGTCGTGGCGGCGTCCAAGATGCGCCCACCGCCGAGCGCGGCCGGCAACGCCCCGCCGTTCAGGTGCGCCAAGGCGAAGCGGGCCAGGTCGCTCGCGCTGGCCACGCCGCCGCCGGCGGGAGCCAGCGGCGTGAGTTCGGTGGCGACGCGATCGAAGCCCTCGTCGCCCGGCACGTGCGGGTACGCCACCGCCAGCCGCTCGGGTGGGGGCTGCTGCAACGAAGCGTCGTCCATGCCGAGCGGTTCCAGGACGGTGTCGTGCAGGTAGGTCGCGTACGGCACGCCGGCGACCTCCTCGACGACGAGGCCGGCCAGCGCGGCGCCCCAGTGGCTGTACGCCGGCTCGGTCCCGACCGGACGCTGCAGGGCGGGCGTGGTGGCCTCGAGTTCCTCGCGCAACGGCCGCAGCCGATCCTCGTCGATCGCCAAGCGACCGACCAACGGCCGGTCCTCGAAGCCGGCGTCGTGCGCCAGCAGGTGGCGCACCAGGATC
>JBBDSD010000152.1:5633-7962 GCA_040905065.1 Trueperaceae bacterium
ACGTCCACGTAGCGGGACACGGGCGTGTCCAGCTCGACGGCGCCCTCCTGGACCAGCCGCATCAGTGCCGTCCAGGTCAGCATCTTGGTGACCGATCCCAGCGTGAACGCCGTGTCGGTCGTGACCGCGCGGTCGCTGGCGGCGTCGGCAACGCCGTAGCCGGCGAGGTGCACGATCTCGTTTCCCACGATCACCGCCACCGCCGCGCCGGCGACGTCGTGCGCGTCCAACGCGCGCGACGCTTCGGCGTCGACCGCGTCGGCCACGGCCGCTGGATCGGGCTGCGCGACACCGACCGCGAGCGCCGCCAGCACCGCCAGGGCGACGGCGCACCGGATCGCACGGGCCACGAGGGCACGCGACGGGGACGATGCGGTTCGGGGGTTCGTCGACACGGTCGACCTCCAAGACGGAGCGATCGCGCGGCTGCCGGGCGCGACGCTCGGACCGGAGCGTAGCAAGCGACGGCTCAGGGCGCGGCAGCGTCGCGCAGCGTGTCGCCCAGCACGTTGATCGCCAGCACCAGCGTCAGCAGGACCAGGCCGGGCAGCGTCGCGATCCACCAGGCCACCGCCAGGAACACCTGCCCGCCCGCCAGGATGCCGCCCAGAGTCGGGGTGGGCGGCGGGACGCCCAGGCCCAGGAAGCTGAGTCCCGCCTCGGCCAGCACCAACGCTCCGAACTGCAAGGTGCCGTCGACCAGCAGCCACGGCGCGACGTTGGGCAGCACGTGCCGCAGCAGCGTGCCTGGCGTGCGCACCCCCAGCGCGTGAGCGGCCTGCACGAACTCCTCGTCGCGCAGCTCGAACGTCTTGGCGCGCACCAGCTTGGCGAACGACACCCACCCGGTCAGGCCCAGCGTCAGGATCAGCACCTGGGTCGAGGCGCCGACCGCCCCGATCACGGCGATCGCCAGCAGGATGAACGGCAACGTCATCAGCGTCTCGGTGGCGCCGGTCACGACCGCGTCGATCCACCCACCGAACCAGCCGGCCAGCAGACCCAGGGTGGTGCCGACCAGCAGGGCCAACGCCAGCGCCGTGGCGCCCACCGTCACCGATGCGCGCAGGCCGTGCAGCAGGCGGGCGGTGAGGTCGCGGCCCAGTTCGTCGGTGCCCAGCAGGTAGAGGGCGCCGGTGGCGGAGGTGGTGCCGGGCGGCGCCAGGGTGGTGCGCAGGTCCTGCGCCGTGGGGCTGACCGGGTACAGCGGTGCCAGCAGGGCCGCCGCGAGGACCGGCAGCAGGACCAGCAGGGCGACCTTGCTGCGCGGGTTGGCCCACCAGCGCAGCAGCGTCCGGCCCCTCACGCGAGGCTCACCTTCGGGTTCAGCCACAGGTACGACAGGTCGACCAGCGTGTTCACGACGATCAGCGCGAGGGCGATCAGGAACACGCCGGCCTCGACGACCGGATAGTCGCGCGCGTAGACGGCGTTCACCAGCAGGCGCCCCAGCCCGGGCCAGGCGAACACCTGTTCGGTGATGACGCTGCCACCGATCACGAACCGCATCTGCAACCCGATCTGGGTGACCACCGGGATCATGGCGTTGCGGAAGGCGTGCTTCCACACCACCAGGCGCCGCAGCTGCCCCTTGGCGGTGGCGGTGCGGACGTAGGCTCGGTCCAGCACCTCCAGCATGCTGGTGCGCGTCACGCGCACCAGGCCGCCCAGCAGGAACAGCGTCAGGGTGCCGACCGGCAGGATCAGGTGCTGCCAGCTGCCGGAGCCGCTTGAGGGTAGCCAGCGCAGCTGCACCGCGAACAGCAGGATGCTCATCACCCCTACCCAGAACACCGGCGTGGACTGCCCCACCAGCGCCAGCGAGGTGATGGTCGTGTCCCAGGCGGTGTTGCGGCGAAGCGCCGTCAGCACGCCCAGCGGCACGCCGATCAGCACCGCGGCCGCCACCGCCAGGCCGGCCAGCGTCAGGGTGGCGGGCATGCGCTCCAGCACCAGGCCCAACGCGGGGTCGCGCAACTGGATCGAGGCGCCGAAATCGAGCCGCACCGCGTGCGATAAAAAGCGAGCGTAGCGGACCGGGAGCGGATCGTCGAAGCCCATCGCGGTGCGGAACCGGGCCACCTCGGCCGCGGAGGCGTCGGGGGGCAGCAGCAGCCGCACCGGATCGCCGGACAGGTTCACCATCGCGAACACCAGCACCGTCAGGCCCAGCAGCACGACGACGCTCAGCACCAGGCGGCGCAGGAGGTAAGCGAGCATGCCGGGCAGCCTATCCCGTCGGGCACGCCGATGCGGCGCGAGCGGCGAGGGTGGACGGCGGGTGGCGACGCGCGCCTGATGAATCGAAGGAATCTCGCCCTTCTGCGCC
>JBBDSD010000152.1:7972-8336 GCA_040905065.1 Trueperaceae bacterium
GTCGTACCATGGGCCGGTGCGACGTCGCCTCGCCGGAGGGGTCCGTCGCGCTGCACCGAGCCCGATGCACCGGAGCGGTCGCCCGGCCGGCGAGCCGCTCCGAACGATTCGAAAGGAAGGCCCTCATGCTCCGACGTGCCCGTACCGTTCTCGCTTCGCTGGTCCTCGCGGCCGCGCTGTCCAGCGCGTTCGCCCAGTCGGTGGTGGTCGTGCAGTCCGCCGACGCCGCGACGCTGGACCCCACCATGAATCGCGAGACCCCCACCTTCAACGTGCTCATCAACGTGTTCGACGGGCTGCTCACCAAACTGCCCGGCGGCGGCTACGGTCCTGGCTTGGCCGAGAGCTGGGAAGCGATCGATAC
>JBBDSD010000153.1:0-1390 GCA_040905065.1 Trueperaceae bacterium
CACCTACCGCGAGCTGGCCGGGGAGCTGCCGGCCGGTCGTGACCTGTTCGCCGACGACGACGGCTCCAGCCACGAGGCGGCGATCAACGGGCTCGCAGCCTTGGGCGTGGTCGCCGGCACCGGCGAGGGCGCCTACGAACCGGGGTCGGTCCTCAACCGCGCCCAGGCGGCGACGATGGTCGCCCGCCTGCTGGATGCCCTCGTCGAAGCTGGCGTCGCCGAGCAGGGGCACCCCGAGCGGGCAGACTCCCGGGGTCAGCTGGCGGCATAGAGGGCGAGGCTGTCGATCAGCGGCGCGAGACCGGGCACGATGTCGTCCTGCCAGCTCGCGGAACCCTGTCGGATCGCGCGCAGCACGCCCTCGCGGGTCGGCAGGCCGGGGGGAAGCTCGAGCTCGGCGTCGCTGATCAGTTGCGTCCCCGCGGGCAGCGTGCCGAACGCGGCCGCGTCCATGTTCGCCCACAGTTCGGGGTCGAACAGCACCAAGGTCGTCTCGTCCGCTTCGGCGAGCCGCGCCAGGAGCTGTCCGGGTCGCACGACGGCGAGACCCTGGTCGGTGTAGAGCGCGTCGGTCGCCCCGGCGAGCGCCGCGGCCATCCGGGTGCGCACGATGCGCCGGCCGGGGATGTCGCCGTCGTAGGCGTCCAGCGGCACGAGGACCGTCCGCGACGGTTGCCACCGTCTCGTGACGGCGGCGATGCGTACGAGGTGGCCGACATGGGGCGGATCCATGCGGGCGAAGTAGAGGAACTGCACGCGGGCTTCCCCGTTCTCGTCGACGGCCGGCGGTGTGTGCGGTCGTCGACCGACCGCCACCCACTCCATCGGCAGGGCGCGCGGGGCCCCGAAGACCATTTCGCCCCCTCCCGAGGGACTAGAGGGACTAGGCGCACCCGTGGTCGGTCGGCCAGTCCGCGCATTCGACGGCCCGATGACGGACGGCGGATCGCGGGGGAGACAGTTGCGAGACACCCGGCACGCATCCTGATCGTGGATCCCCCTGGGTGTCGGCCGCCGACCTTCCCAGGGGCCCCTTCCTGCGCCCGTACCCGCCCAAGGTCCGCTCCCTTGTCCGTATCCGACCCCGCCTTCCGGTCCCACGGCACGCAGCTGTCATTGGCCGGAGCTTCCCGCCCCCTCCTCGCCGCCGTCGCCGTCGCCGTCATGCTCGGCGGCGCCTGGTTGCTCACCTACGCCGCCGGCGGCTCCCACACCGCCGCACCGCACGCGTTCTATCTGCCGATCGTCGTGGCGGCCGTACTGCTGCGCATCAGCGGCGGCGCCGTGACCGGCTTCGTGGCCGGGTTGCTCGGCGGCCCCCTGATGCCGCTGGACGTCACCGCCGGTCAGGCGCAGCTGCCGGGGAACTGGCTGCTGCGCGGCTTCTTCT
>JBBDSD010000154.1:0-8226 GCA_040905065.1 Trueperaceae bacterium
GGGCCGGACGGCGCCGCTGCGCCGCTCAGCGCAGCTTCGCCAACGCCTTGCGGATCAGCATCTCGGCATCATTGTCGGGTGTGGCGGCCACCAGGTCGGCGACGGCGGCCTTGACCGCGGCGTCGCGGAACCCGAGTTGGGTCAGCGCCACCACGGCGTCCTGGCCGGCCACGCCCAGCGGCGACCGGGGGACGCCCGACGCGTCCTCCGCCACGCCAGCGGCCAGGTGATCGGGCAGGCGCGAGCGGAGTTCGACCACGATCCGCTCGGCGGTGCGCTTGCCCACCCCCGGCGCTGCCGCCAGCAGCGCCGGATCGTCGTCGGTGACGGCGGTCACGATCGCCTGGCGCGGCAGGGCGGACAGCACCGCCAACGCCAGCTTCGGCCCCACGCCGGAGGTGCCCAGCAGCAGCCGGAACAGCGTCAGGTCGTCGCCGTCGGCGAAGCCGTACAGGGTCCAGGCGTCCTCGCGCAGCGCCAGGTGGGTCCGGAGCCGGACGGTGTCGCCGACCGCGGCGCGCGCCAGGGTGGCGGTCGGCGCCAGCACCTCGACCCCGAACGACCCCGCCCGCACCACCAACGACCCCTCGCGCACCTCGTCGATCACGCCGTCGACGAACGCGATCACCGGTCCTCCTCCCACAACGGAGCGAACATCGCCTCGTAGCCCACCTCTTCGAGGGTGGCGCATCCGGTCAGGCGCAGGGCGTAGCGCAGTTCCGCCGCCAGGCGGCGCGGGTCGGGCCCGGGATCGGGCAGGACCGCCTCGGCGCCCAACGCCAGGTACCGGAACAGGTCCACGCCCGACCGGACCGGACCGCCCACGTGCACGCCGACCATGCCGGCCACGGTGTCCAGGATCTCGGGCAGAAGCTCGGGCGCCGCGGCGCCGCCGACGCGCCGACCGACCGCAGACCGCACCACCACAGCGTCCACGCCCGCCTCGGCCGCCACCTCGGCGTCGGCCGGACTGGCGATCCCGTCGATCCACAGCGGCCGGCCCGCAGCGGCGCGCAGTTCGGCCAGATCCTCGCGCCGGCGCGGCTGCCAGGGCACCACGCCGAACGGTTCGGCGTCGGCCAACGGCGTGAGGTCCAGCAGCACCGCCGCCGGCCGCAACTCCGACAGCGAGCGCACCTTCGGCACCAGCGCCGCCATGCGACCTGGCGGCAGCCGCACGATGCGGGCTGCCGCCAGGTCCCCGGGAGCGTCCGGCACCAAGCCTTCCTCGACCCGCAGCAGCGGCCAGGTGCCATCGTTCCACGCCTCGCCGACCGGCACGATCGGAGCGGCCAGGACCGTCTCCAGCAGGCGGCAACTGGCGTCGGGGTCGTCGACGCCGTGCAGCAGCCGGGGCAGCAGCGCGTGCGCGTCCAGAGCGTGCGCGTCCAGGTCGTGCAGATCGCGGTCCACGCCCGATGCTACCCCCGGCGCGCCGTGCCGCGAGCGGACCGGAGCGGGACCGCGCGTCCGCCCCGAACCGCGACCGGCCGCCGACACGACCGTGCCCCGACCTGATACCGTCGAAGGGTGATCGAAGTCCGCAACCTCACGAAACGGTTCGGCAGCACCGTCGCGGTGGACCGTGTCGGCTTCGACGTGCCGGCCGGCACGGTGTTCGGCCTGCTGGGCCCGAACGGTGCCGGCAAGACCACCACGCTGCGCATCCTGGCGACGCTGATCGCGGCCGACGAGGGCGAGGCCACCGTGGCCGGGCACGACGTGGTCCGCGAGGCGGAAGCGGTGCGCCGCACGATCGGCGTGGTGAACGGCGGCATGGGGCTCTACGACCGCTTGACCGGGCGCGAGACGTTGCGTTGGTTCGGCGAACTGTACGGCATGGAGCGCGCCGCCATCGACGCGCGGATCGACACGCTGTCCTCGCTGCTGGACCTGACGGAGACGCTGGATCGCCGCTGCGGCGACTTCTCGACCGGCATGAAGCAGAAGATCGTGATCGCCCGCGCGGTGATCCACGATCCGCCGGTGCTGTTCTTCGACGAGGCCAGCAGCGGCCTCGACGTGCTGGCGCGGCGCGCCCTGCTGGACTTCGCGCGCACCTACCCCACCGCGCAGCGATCGGTGATCTGGTCCACGCACGTGATGAGCGAGGCGGAGGAGCTGTGCGACCGGGTCGGCATCGTGGTCGGCGGCCGGCTGATCGGCGAGGGCACCGTGACCGACCTGCGCGAGCGCGCCGACGAGGCCCGCGACCTGGAGGAGGCGTTCTTCCGGCTGGTGCGCAAGGCGGGCCTGGCGGCCGAGGTGGCGGCGTGATCCGCGGAGCGTGGGTCTGGACCGTGGCTCGCAAAGAGATCCTCTCGACCGTGCGCGACCGGCGTGCCCTGATCAGCAACCTGCTGATTCCGCTACTGGTGCTGCCGGTGGTGATGCTGGGCCTGCCGCTGTTGATGGGCGGGCTGTTCGAGCGGGAGCAGGCATCGATCACCGCGGTGGCGCTCGAGGCGCGCGAGGCGCTGCCCGAACCGCTGCGCGAGGCGATTCAGACGCAGAACGCGGAGCTCGAGGCGGTCGACGACGCCCTGCTGGCGGTCCGGGACGACCGAGCCCCGGTCGGCCTGATCGTGCCGGACGGCTACGCCGAGGACCTGGCCGCCGGCGCGACGCCGACGTTGCGGATCCTCACCAAGGCCGGCAACCTGCAGAGCGAGCTGGCGACCGGCAAGGTCCGTAGCGCGATCGAGGCGTACCGCCAAGGCCTGGTGGCCGAGCGTCTGGCGGACGCCGGACTGGAGCCGGCGGTGCTGACGCCGGTCGTGACGGAAATGCGCGACGCCAGCCGGCCCGAGGAACAGAGCAGCGGCCAGCTGGCCTGGATCATCCCGTTCTTCGTGGCGATCTGGGCGTTGGCGGGCGGCCAGATGACGGCGATCGACGCCACCGCCGGCGAGAAGGAACGCGGCACGCTCGAGGCGCTCCTGGTCGCCCCCGTGCGGCGGGCGGAAGTGGTCGCCGGCAAGTTCCTGGCCACCCTCGCCACCGCGGTGTCGGCGTCGACCATGGCGATCTTCGGGATCGTGCTGGGCGGTGTGCTGATGCAGTCGATCTTCCTGCCGCGCCTGGACGAGTCGGCGAGCGAGATGGTGAACGTGATGGGCGGTACGCCCAACCTGAGCTTCGGCGGGTTCTGGCTGTTGCTGATCAGCGCCGTGCTGCTGGCGGCCGCGATTTCGGCGCTGCTGATCGCGATCGCGACCTTCGCGCGTTCGTTCAAGGAGGCGCAGTCGTACATCGCGCCGCTGTCGTTCGTGCTGATCGTTCCGGCGATCGGGTTGCAGTTCGCCGACCTGCTCGACTTCGGAAGCGGCATCTACCTGGTTCCGGTCGTGAACGTCATGCTGCTGATCGACGATGTGCTGGGCGGCTCCGTCGCGTTCGGCGACGTGCTGGCCACCTGGGGCTCGATGGCGCTGCTGGTGGTCGCGTTGTTGGCCTTCGCGCTGCAGTCGTTCAAGCGCGAGAGCGTGATCTTCCGGACCTGACCCGATCCGCCAGGGGCGTCAGGACGCCTCCGGACCGGAGGGCCTCGCGGGGACCTGCGCCGCGTCCTTCGGTCCCGGTCGCGCGCTGCCGACCACGCTCAGCACCGCGACCCCGGCCAGCACCGTGCCCACGCCGGCCAGTTGCACCACCGACGGGGCCTCCGCCAGCAGCAGGCCCGCCCACACCACCGTCAGCACCGGCTGGATCAACAAAATCACCGACGTCTCCAGCGCCGGCAGCCTCGGCAGGGCGTAGAGGATCGCGAGCCACCCGAAGAACTGCGGGCCCACGCCGGTCGCGATCAGCCAGCCGTGGGCCGGCCAGGCGAGCGTCAGGTCGAATCCGGGATCGGTGGTCAGGCCGGCCACCAACGTCACCAACGCCGCACCGGCGGTCGCGTCGGCCAGCGGGCCGGCCGCCACCCGGCGGCCGCGGCCCATGGCGCGGAACAGCAGCAGGAAGGCAGCGTAGACGACGCCGTTCATCAGACCGAACGCCACGCCGCGCAGGGGAGCCTCGCCGTACGCCGTCCCTCCTCCCAGACCGCTGGTGGCGAGTGCGCCCAGCATCACCACCGGAATCGTGACCATCGCCGCCCGGGTGGGGCGCTCGCCGTGCAGCAGCCACGCCAGCAGCCCTACGAACACCACCTGCGTGTTGCCCAGCACCGTGGACAGCCCCGCGCCGATCGCCACGATCGCGTGATTCCAGAAGGTGAACGCCGTCCCCATCAGGCAGCCGGCCAGGAGCGCCATCGCGCGCAGACGTAGCGGGCGCACCGCGGAGGTGCGCATCGCCCACGCGGCCAGCATCAGCAGCGGCAGTCCGTAGGCCGGCCGGAAGAAGGCGGCGGTCGAGGGGCTCACGTCCGCCAAGCGCACGAAGATCGCCGAGAACGAGATCACGAGCGCACCGAAGAGGGCGAGAACTCGGGCAGCCATGCGCGCCACTCTGACACGATCGGTGCGACGTACGTCGCATCGGACGCGTGCCACCCCTGCTAGCGTGGATGCGAAGGAGGAGGCCCTTGCGCAGGCTCGCGACGGCACGCATCGCTCTCACCTACCTGCTGGTCGCGATCGTCTGGATCCTGGTCAGCGACCGCGTCGCGTTTGCTCTGTTCGGCGACGCGGCCCTGCTGTCCAAGGCGCAAACGGGCAAGGGCCTCGCGTTCGTGCTGGGAAGCGCCCTGCTGATCCACCTGCTGGTCCGTCGCGAGCGGCAACGCTGGCAGGTAGCGGAACGGACCGCCGCCCGCGAGGCGCGCCGCTTCGAGGCGGTGTTCCGGGCCGGCCCGGCCGGGGTGCTGATCGTGGACCTGGAGCATCGCCGGTACGAGGACGCGAACGACCGCTTCCTGGCGATGCTGGGGCGCCGTCGCGCCGACCTGATCGGGCGCAGCGTGGACGCGGTCGAGCTGTGGGCCGATCCGGCCGAGCGGTCCCGGCAGGTGCGCGAGCTGCGCGAGCACGGTCGCCTGCTGGACCGCACCGCCCTGCTGCGGCACGCCGACGGCACCTTCCGCACCGTGCTCTGGTCGGCGGACCTGATGCGCTTGGAGGGCCGCACGCGCATGCTGGTGGCGACCGTCGACCTGACGGAGCGCACCGAAGCGTACGAACAGACCCTGATGGGCTGGGCGCGGGCGCTGGACCTGCGCGACCACGAGACCGCCGGGCACGCCATGCGCGTCACCGACCTGACCGTCACGCTGGGTCGCCGCTTGGGCCTGCCGGCGCACGACCTGCAGACCCTCAAGTGGGGCGCCCTGCTGCACGACATCGGCAAGATCGGCATCCGCGACGAGATCCTGAACAAGCCGGGCCCCCTCACGGACGAGGAGTGGGCCGAGATGAAGCGGCACCCCGAGATCGGGCGGAGCATGCTGGAGCCGATCACCTTCCTGGAGGGCGCGCTGGAGATCCCCATCTGGCATCACGAGCGTTGGGACGGCGGCGGCTATCCGCACGGCCTGGCGGGCGAGGCGATCCCGCCCGCGGCCCGAATCTTCGCGGTGGCGGACGTGTGGGACGCGTTGACCAACGACCGGCCGTACCGTACGGCGTGGAGCCGGGAGCGCACCGTGGCGCACCTGCGCGACGGTGCGGGCACGCACTTCGATCCCGAGGTGGTGCGGGCGTTCCTGGAGATGGTGAGCAGCGGAGAGGTGGACCGGATCGCGTCGCAGGCGTCGGCCGCCTGACGCGTCGACCCTTGCGGTTGTACAGGTCCTCCGGTGCGTGCGTCCTCAGTTGCGCAGGTACGACGCCCCGTTCACGTCGACGATCGTGCCGGTCGTGAACTCCGCCCCCTCCGACGCCAGGAACAGCGCGACGTGCGCCACCTCCTCGGGCGTGGCGACGCGCCCGGTCGGGCTCTGCGCACGGATGGCGTCGCCGCCCGGTCCGTCCAGACGGTCGCGCGCCAGGTCGGTGTCCACGAAACCGGGAGCGACCACGTGCACGTAGATGCGGTACGGCGCCAGCTGCACCGCCAGCGACTGCGCCATGGCGTTCAGCCCCGCTTTGGCGGCGCCGTAGGCGGGCTGGTCCGGTTCGCCGCGGAAGGCGCCGCGCGAACTGACGAACACCATGCGCCCCCCGCCGCCCTCGATCATGCGACGCGCGGCGGCGTGCGCCAGGTTCGCTTGGGCCACCAGGTTCAGGTCCAGCACCTCGCGCCACGCGTCGCTCCACGTCGCGGCGTCGTCCTCGTCGATGCGGTGCCGCCGCCCGCCACCGGCGTTGCCGATCAGCACGTCCAGACCGCTCATCGCGTCCGCGGCCCGATCGACCAGCGCGCGCGCCTGCTCCAGGTCGGTCAGATCGGCCTGGAACACTCGGTGTCCCTCGCCGGGCAGGGCGGCCAGCGCTGCTGCGGCCGCGTCCTCGTTGGCACGGTAGCCGAGGGCGACCACGTCGCCGCGTTGCGCGAAGGCGCGCGCCACGGCGCGACCGATGCCGCGCGAGGCGCCGGTCACCAGCACGCGCCGGCGCCCGGCGCTCACCGACGCTCCTGCTTCACGCCGTACATGCGGTCGTCGGCAACGGACAGCAGCCCTACGACGTCCGTTGCGTCGTCCGGATAGCGGGCGACGCCGATGCTCGGCGTCACGACCACGGCCTCGCCGCCCACCTCGAATCCGGGGGCCAGCGCCCCCTCGATCCGGCCCAGCACGATGCGCTCCGCATCCGGCCGATCGGTTCGAATGAGAATCACGAACTCGTCCCCGCCGATGCGCGCCAGCGTCTCCTCCGAGCGGACGGCGCTCGCGAGGCGCTGCGCCACCTCGACCAGGAGCCGATCGCCGGTAGCGTGACCGAAGCGATCGTTGACCTCCTTGAAACCGTCCAGATCCAGGAACAGGAGCGAGACGCCGCTCGCGTTCCGCTCGGCGCGTTCCAGCTTCTGCTCGAGGCGATCGTGCAGGAGCTGCCGGTTCGGAAGGCCGGTCAGGCCGTCGTAGAACGCTTGGCGTTGCAGCCGCTCCAGCAGTTCGGCCTGTTGCAGGGCCACGCCGGCCAGCCAGGCCGCGTCCTCCTGCCGAATGCGCACGTCGTCGTCGGCGAAGGCCCGCATCGAGCCGAAACGGACCAGCACGCCGATCGGGACCGCCCCTTCGCCGCGGATCGGCTGCAGCACGGCCGCCTCGCCCGCGGGTGCGTCCGGATCGTCGCCGTGCACCGTCCGTGCCGCGACCGGCCCCACGGCGGCGTCGGACCCGAACGCGTCGCGCACCGGGTCCGGCGCCTCGTCCTCCCGTCGCGATCCGCCGCTCGCACCGTAGCGACGCCAGCCGTTCCCCTCGCGCACGTACGACCACGCCTCGCCCTCTTCTTCGTGCAGCGCCGACGGCAGGGCGAGGTCGCCGAGCACGACCTCGAGCGGCTCGTGCCGCGAAATGCGGAGCAGGATCGCGCTTCGGTCGCTGGCCCACGCCGTGCGGGCCCTCTCCCGCCCGTGCGCCTCCGCCAACGCGATACCGTGCAGGCGCTGTTCAATGGCGTGCATCGTGGCGTCGGCCAGTTCCTGGAGGAGCGACGCGTCGCGATCGTCGAAGTCCGGCCTTGGGCGCCAATCGAGGACGCACAACGTGCCCAGCACCTCGCCCGACGGCGTCCGCAGCGGCGCCCCGGCGTAGAAGCGCACCCCCGTGGAGCCCGTGACCAGCGGATTGTCGCGGAACCGTGGATCGGCGGTCGCGTCGGGCACGATCAGGAGCGCGTCGTTCGCGATGGCGTGCGTGCAGAACCTGATCTCGCGCGAGGTACCGCGACCGTCCAGGCCGTAGCAGGCCTTGAACGACTGGTGGTGATCGCCGACGATGGTGACCAGGCCGATCGCCGTGTCGAACACCCGGGTCGCGATCCGGACGAAGCGGTCGAACGCCTCTTCCGGGTCGGTGTCGACGATCGCGTAGCGCGCGACCTCCGCGAGGCGGTCGGCCTCGCTCGTCGGTAGCGGATACGGTCGGTCGACGGTCGCTTCGTCGGGCATGGATCTCCCCCTCCGGCAGCCTACCGCGCGACGGGTCCTGCTCGACCGTCTCCGTCACCACCGTCCTCCATCGCCTGCAGCCGCTCGACCAGCTCGCGGTAGCTGCGCAACCGGTACGTCTCTCCGGTGCGGATGGCGTGCAGTCCCACCTCCCGCCGACCGTCGCGGAACGCGACGCGCACCAGGTAGCTGGCCATCAGCCGCTCAGGGGACATGACGCACGGT
>JBBDSD010000155.1:0-1372 GCA_040905065.1 Trueperaceae bacterium
ACGGCGCGCTCGATCGCATCGGCGTCGGCCCCTTCCCCCAGTTCCGTGGCGCCCGCCGTAGCGTCCGTGTCGCGCAGCGCGCTGCGCGCGGCCCGCGTGGCGAGGAAGCGGTCGCCGCTGAACGACCGGATCATGCCCGAGCGGGCGCAGCACCGGCAAGGACCC
The DNA here is from genome assembly GCA_040905065.1 of Trueperaceae bacterium. Taxonomy (GTDB): domain Bacteria; phylum Deinococcota; class Deinococci; order Deinococcales; family Trueperaceae; genus SLSQ01. Next base: position 166 of record JBBDSD010000155.1, read on the forward strand.
GCTCCAGGTCGCTCCGCATCGCGTCCGCATCGGGCGGACGGTCGCACGGATCGAGCGCGAGGCCGCGCAGAATCCACGCCTCGAGCGCTGCGCAGCCCTGCGGCAGCGGCTCCAGCGTCGGTGCCAGGTCGCCGAGGAGCACGCGAAGCACGTCGCGGCCGTACGGCGGACGACCGCTGAGCGCGTGGTAGCACGACGCGGCGACGCCGTACAGGTCGCTGCGGGGGTCGTCCCGCTGCCCAGAGAACTGCTCCGGCGCCATGTAGTTCGGCGTGCCCAACGCCTGACGACTGGCGGTGATCGAGGCCAGAGCGACGTCCTTGGCGAAGCCGAAGTCCAACAGCACGGCGCGTTCACCGCGCAGACGGACGTTGCCCGGCTTCACGTCGTGGTGGACGATGCCCAGCCGGTGGGCGTAGGCCAACGCCTCCAGCACGTGCCGCGCGACGGCGGCCACGCGCGGCAGCGGCAACGGACCCGCCTCCAGCGCCACGTCCAGGTCGACGCCGGGCAGGTACGGATAGACCAGCACCCCGTCCCTTACCTCCAGCAGCGGCAGGATGCCGTCGTGATCCAGCTTGCGGACCACCTCGGCCTCGCGCGTGAGGCGGCGCTCGAGCTCCGGATGAAACCCTTGAAGGCGCTTGACGACGACCAACCGTCGTCCCTTGCGCGCGAGTTCGACCCGGATCGGACCGTTCGCGGCGAGCACCCGGACGGTGGAGAACATGCGGGACGCTACCACGGGGGCGTACGCCGGATCGTGCCGTCCTGGTCGGTTCGCGCGACGTCGGCCCCGACCGCGGCGATCCGCGCCAACGTGGCGTCCGCCGGGTGCCCGTAGCGGTTGTTGCGACCGACCGACACCAGCACCTCCTCCGGCCCCACCGCCCGGAACAGGCGCTCCGACGCACCGTCGGCCGCACCGTGGTGCGGCGCCAGCAACAACGGTGCGGGGGGGAGCGGGAGGTCCGCATGGGTGTGCGCCGGCAGGTCCCCTAGCAGGTGCACCCACGGCCGACCGCGCCAATCGACGCGGAGCGCCACGGAGTCGTCGTTCGACACGCCGCTCGCTCGGTGCGTCGGGTGCAGCACGTGAAGCGCGGCGTCGCCCAACGGAATCCTCTGCCCGCGCCGCACGGCGACCGTCGCCACGCCGTGAGCGGCGGCCCTCGCCTCCACCCCGTCCCAGACCCGCGTCCCCGGC
>JBBDSD010000156.1:0-8178 GCA_040905065.1 Trueperaceae bacterium
CCGCGCAATCCGAGCACGGTGGCGAAGGCGCGCAGCGGGCGGCGTGTCGTCTGCTGGGCGCACTCGGCGTCCCGGCCACGGACCGCTTCGCGGACCTGCTGGTGGTGGGCGGTGAGTTCGTGGAGTTCGGCGATGCGGGTGGCAAGGAAGGAGCGGTCGAGGTCGTACATGCGGTTGCCTCCTACGGTCCGGTCGTGGACCGTCGTCATTGGGATTCGGGCGCCGCTTCCGCGGCACCGAACACTGAATATACACCCCGGAACACATGGGAACGCTGCCTGGGATACCTGGACCGACCGACCGTCCCGACGCGCCGCGCGCGGCGTCAGCCGTCGCCCCCGAAACGGTTCGCCAGGTGGCGCAGGTAGCGACTGGCGCGCACCCGAATCGGCATGAAGTAGACGTGATCGCCGCGCTCCTGCGCGAACGCCAGCAGCGCCTCGGCGAACGTCGCCCCGTGTGCCAGCGTCGGCTCGAACGTGCGCGGCAGCACCACGCGGTTGCGCGACGTCCAGTAGCGCGCCGAACGCTCGCTGGTGACGCTGGTCGCTCCCCAGAACACGGTCGCGGGCAGGTCGTCCAGCACGTCGCCCCACACGCCGGCCAGACGCAGGTCGAAGAACGGTTGCGTGAAGAACCCGTCCGCCCCGGCCTCGAGCTTCCGCACCGCGTACTCGCGTTCGGCGCGGATGCCCTGGCGATACGGGTCCAGCGCCGCGTACAACGTCAGGTCCGGCCGCAGCCGACGCAACCGCCGAAGCAGCGCGATCGCGTCGGTGTCGTACGTCGGCCGGCTCATGTCGACCGGAACGTCGCCGTTCACCACCAGCAGCTCGTCGAGTCCGGCCTCGTCGACCACGTCCAGGAACGGGAGCGGGCCGTCCGGATCGACGTCGATCGCGCGCAGGTGCGGCACCGCCCGCAAGCCGCGCTCGCGCACCAACGTGCACGCCTGCCACGACCGTAGGTCGAAGCGCAGCAGGTCGGGAACGTTCACCGTCCCCACGTCGCGCAAGACAGCCAGGTCGTCCAACTGCTCGCGCATCGCCTCTTCGCTTCTCGGAATCAGTTCGACCGACACGCGCATGCGCGCAAGCCTATCCCGGACGGTCGCCTTGCTCGTCGTCCTCCGGGTCGTCCGGTCGGTCGCGCGACGTCCAGCGCAGCGCGCCTCCGATCGCCATCAGGCCCAGCGCCACCGGAATCGGATTCCCCTGCACCACGTCGGCGGTGAACGCGGCCCGGCCGATGCCCAACGTCACGAACACCCCGCCCGCGATCAGGAAGAAGGTCGCGAAGCCGCGATAGGTGCGCTTCGCCTTGGGCGTCACGCCGCTCCCTCCAGGGCCGTCCCCTGCGCCTCGCACCGGAAGCAGCCCGGACGGTGCGCGGGCACCAGGCCCGTCGCTTGCATGTGCGCGTGCACCACGGAGGGCCCGAGGTACCGGAAGCCGCGCGACCGGAGCGCCCGCGCCGCCGCCCTCGACGCCGCCGCCCTCGACCCATTCGCCCTCGACCCATTCGCCCTCGACCCCTCCGCCGGCGCCTCCGGTCGCGGCTCCTGTCGCCGTGCCGGCTCGGACACGAACGACGTCACCAGCGCCTGTAGACCCGGTCCGTTCCGCTCGAGCTCCAGGAACGCGCGAGCGTTCGCGATGGCCGCCAGGAGCTTGGCGCGATGACGGATCAACGAACGGTCCGTCATCCACCGCGCGACGTCGCCCTCGTCGCACGCGGCCAAGCGCTCCGGGTCGAACCCGTGCAGCGCGCTGCGAAACGCCTCGCGCTTGGCCAGCACCACGCGCCAGGAAAGCCCCGCTTGGAACGTCTCGAGCACCAGGCTCTCGAGCGCCGCCTGCGGAGCGCTCACGGGCACGCCCCACTCGCGGTCGTGGTACCGCATCGACGCCGCATCGTCGCCCACCCAGGCGCAGCGAGCCCGTCCGTCGGGACCGACGACCGTCACGTCGCGACGACGTACCGGGCGATCAGCACGAAGTGGCAGGCGCTGCCGGCCAGCACGAACAGGTGCCAGATCTCGTGGTACCCGAACCGGTTCGGGAACGGGTCCGGCCGCTGGGTGGCGTAGACGACCGCGCCGAGCGAGTACACCACGCCGCCGGCCACGAGCCACGCGATCGCCGCGCCGGGCAGCGCCGCGAGCAGCGGGCCGATCGCCACCACCGCCAGCCACCCCATGCCCAGGTAGAGTCCGGTCGAGATCCACCGAGGCGCGCCGATCCAGACCAGCTTGAACAGCACGCCTAGGGTGGCCAGGCCCCAGACCACGGCGAACACCGTCCACCCCACCCAGGGACTGCTCTCTTGCAGCGTCACCAGGGCGATCGGGGTGTACGATCCGGCGATCAGCACGAAGATGGCGGCGTGATCGAGGATCCGCAGGCGTCGGAGCGTGTCCGCGCCCACGCGAAGCGCGTGCAGCAGCGTGCTGGCCAGGTACAACACGATCATGCTCAGGCCGTACACCACGGCGCTGAACGTGCGCCACGGATCGCCGTCGGCCAGGAACAGCAGCACCACCGTGCCGACCGCCCCCAGCACCACGCCCGCGGCGTGCGTGAGAGCGTTGACCGGCTCCCGCAGGCAGCCGATGCCGGAGGGTACGCCGTCCGATGCGGTGGACGTCACGGAGTTCGGATCCATGTACGCACTCTAGCCGGTCGACCCGTGAGCTCGGTGTGCTTCGGTCGTGGCTTCGCTGCCGGTTTCGGCGTCACCCGTCGCGACCGGCCGATCGCCGCACGACGTCCAGTCGCTCCACGACCCCGCGTACAGACGCGGCATGCCCAGTCCGACCTCCTCCAGCGCCAACGCCAGGTGCGCCGCGGTCACGCCCGAACCGCAGTACACCGCCACCTCGCCATGGCCCGTGGCGCCTGCGAGGCGCTCGCGCACCTCGGCGACCGGCCGGATCCTGCCGCCGCGCAGATTCTCGGCGAACGGCCGGTTCCACGCGCCGGGCACGTGACCGGCTACTGGGTCCAACGGTTCCGTCTCGCCGCGATACCGTTCCGGGGCTCGTGCGTCCAACAGGCGTAGCGAGGGATCGTCCCTGCGGCGGAGCAGCTCGTCGGCGTCGATCGTCTGGGGGGGGTCGACATGCGCGCGGTGCTCGGCGGCCGGCCAGGCCACCTCGTCGTCGCTCAGCGCCCCCCCGGCCGCGACCCAGGCGGCGACGCCGCCGTCCAGCACCCGGACGCGCCGGTGCCCGATCCAGCGAAGCAGCCACCAGGCGCGCGCCGCCATGGCGCCCCCGGCGTCGTCGTACGCCACCACGTCGTGCTCTTCGCCGATGCCGAGGTGCGCCAAGCGTCGTGCGAACCCGTCCGGATCGGGCAGCGGGTGGCGGCCGCCCGTCCGGTCCGCTGCCACCGGTCCGGACAGGTCCTTCTCCAGGTCGAGATGCACGGCCCCCGGCACGTGCCCACGCAGGTAGGCGCCGCGACCCGCCTCGGGGTCGGTCAGGTCGAAGCGCACGTCGACGATGCGGAGGCCGGCGTCGCCCAGCCGTTCGCGCAGGGCCGGTGCGGCAATCAGGTTGCTCATGCGGTCACTCTAGGCTCTCGCGTCGGCTGGCGGCGTTCGCCGGAAGGCGACGGAAGGTGCGCAGCGCCAGGATCAGGCCGACCAGCACGAACGCCGCCGCCGCGAAGAACGGCGCGCCGGGAAGCTGCAACGGCGCGCCGTCCCCGGTGAACGCGCCGAACAGGCCCCCTGCCACCAGCGGCGCCAGTACGGCCGAGGCCGACAGGAGCGACGTGATGGCGCCCTGCACCGCCCCCTGCCTCTCCGGTGGCACCGAGCCAGCCACCAGGCTCTGCAGCGCAGGTTGCGCCAGCGCGCCCAACCCGCCGACCACGATCGCGATCAACAGCCAAGCGCCTCGGTCCGCCAGTCCGTACGCGACCAATCCGCACGCCAGGATCGTCATGCCGACCGTGGCCGTCCGGCGTTCGCCCCAGCGCGCCACCACCGGTCGGATCAGGCCGCCCTGCACGATCACCGCCATCACCCCGACCAGGGCGAGCGCCACGCCGTTCTGTCCCGGGCCCCAGCCGTAGCGCCAATCGGTGTACAGCACGAACACCGATTCCATCCCCCGCTGCCCGAGCATCAAAAGCGTCAGCGACGCCGCCAGTCCGGCGGCGAGCGGGAACTCGCGCAGCGCCACCAGGCTCCGGAGCGGATCGGCGCGCCGCCAAGAGAACGTCGTCCGCCGCTCCTCGGGCAGCGACTCGGGCAGGACCAGCAGGCCGTACACGAAGTTCAGGCCCACGATCCCCGCGGAGACGAGGAACGGAACGCGCAACCCGATCTCGCCCAGCACGCCCCCGAGCGCCGGCCCGGCCACGAAGCCCAGTCCGAACGCCACGCCGACCAGCCCGTAGTTCCTAGCTCGCGTCCGTTCGTCGGACACGTCCGCCACGTACGCGTTTCCCGCCGTCAGCGTCGCGCCCGCCACGCCCGCGGCGAGCCGCGCGACGAACAGCCACGCCAACGTCGGCGCTGCGGCAAGCGCCAGGTAGCTGACGCCGAATCCGGCCAGCGAGGCGAGGATCACCGGCCTGCGCCCGAATCGGTCGGACAGCGCGCCGAGCAGCGGCGCGAACACGAACTGCATCGCGGCGTACCCGCCAGCCAGCAGCGCGTACCACGGCGCGGCCGCGCTGGCGTCGCCGCCCAGGAACGACGTCACCAGACCGGGCAGCACCGGGATCACGATGCCGATGCCGAGCACGTCCAGGAACAGCGTGATCAGGATGAACGCCATCCCGGCCCGCCGTCCTCGCATGCGCTTCCATCCTGGCTTCATGGCACGTCCCTCCCGGACCTCCGCCCGGGGGCGGCTCGCGGCACGATGCTAGCACCGACGGGGCGACGGTTCGGGCCGTACCCCGGGCCGCTGGTAGCATGGCCCCGGTGATCCCCTCCCTCGGCGGCCTTCCGCGGATCGACAGCGCCAGCAACCCGCGCATCAAGGCGCTGGTGCGACTGCGCCGACGCCGCGAACGCGACCGCGGCGGCCTCACCCTCGTGGAGGGCGCGCGCGAGGCGATTCGGGCCGTGCAGGCCGGCTGGACGATCGAAGCTGCCTACCTGACGCCCGAACTGTTCAGCGCCGAAGGGCCCGAAGCGGCCGATGCGATCGTGTCCGCGAAGGTACCCACGTGGATCGCGTCGCGTACGGCGTTCGAGCGGGCCAGCCTGCGCCAAGGTCCGGACGGCGTGCTGCTGGTGGTCCGCCCCCCGGCGCCGTCGCTGCACGACCTCTCGCTCGGGCAGGCGGCTCTGCTCCTGATCGTGGTCGGGGCCGAGAAGCCGGGCAACCTGGGCGCCCTGCTGCGCAGCGCCGACGCGGCCGGGGCGGATGCTCTGATCGCCTGCGGCGAGGGCGGCACCGACGCGTGGAATCCCGCCGTGATCCGTTCCAGCATGGGCAGCGCCTTTCGGGTCCCGTTCGTATCGGGCGACGACGCCTCGGTCCGCGCTTGGCTGGCGGAGCACGGCGTCGCGCTGGTGGCCGCCGCACCGGAGGCCGAGCGGTCGTTGTGGGACGCGAGCCTGCGCGGTCCCGTGGCCATCGCGCTGGGTGCCGAGCACGAGGGACTGAGCGCCGCGTGGCTGGAGGCGGCGTCGCAACGGGTGCGCGTTCCGATGGACGCGTCGCGAACCGCGGACAGCCTGAACGTCAGCGTGACCGGAGCGTTGTTCGCTTTCGAGGCGTTGCGGCAACGCCGGAACGGAGGCGCGTGACCTCCCTGATCGTGTTCCGGCCGGTGGCCGACCTGCAGCGTTCGCGCGAGTTCTACGTCTCCGTGCTCGGCATGACGCTGGTGCGCGATCAGGGCGCCTGCCTGATCGTGCGCGCGGCACGCGCTGCGCACCTGGGGTTCTGCCGGGCCGGGTACGACGGGCGCGACGGCCCGTTGCCGACCGATGCACGCTGGATCACGACGCTGGTGGTGGACGATCCTCACGCCGTGCACGCGTCGTTGCTCGCTGCGGGCGTGACGGTCGACGGGCCGCCGCGTGCGAACCCGCGCTTCGGCATCGTCCAGTTCTTCGTGCGTGATCCGGACGGGTATCGGATCGAAGTTCAGTCGTTCGACGAGCCCTTGCCGGACCGGGCTCCGAGCGAGGGCGAGCGTGCTGCAGGCGCGTCTCGGATGTCCGAGGCCGCGGTCGACGCGGCGGTCGGCGCCGCACGACCCGCAGTAGCGAGGAGCCGCGTGGTCCGGGCGGCGTACGCCGGGCTGGGCTGGATCGCGGTCGCGTTCGGCGCGATCGGCGTCGTGGTCCCGGGGTGGCCGACCACCGTCTGGCTGCTGGTGGCGGCCTTCTTCTTCGCGCGATCCAGCCCCCGGTTCCACCGGTGGCTGCTGTCGCACCGATGGTTCGGTCCGTTCCTGAAAAACGTACAGGACGGTCGCGGCATGCCGCTGCGCGCCAAGGTCCTCACGGTCGCCACGATCTTCGCGAGCGCGGGAGGTAGCGCGATCTGGACCGGGATCACGGTACGCGTGGATCTCGGGATCCTCATCGCTGTCCTGGGCGCGATCGGGATCGTCTGCGTCCTACGCCTTCCGACGCGACGCCGAGACGCGGCCGCCACCGGCGCTCAATCGAGCAGCACGAGCTCCACGTCGGCAGGCCCGCTGCGGTAGACGTCGCTCAGCGCCATCACGCCGATCGATACCGGTCCGGTACGACGCAGGAGCAGACTGGCGAACGTCTCCTCCGTCAAGGTCGGGTAGCGCGGCAGCTGGAACTCGTCCAGTCCGGCCCGGCGAAGTTCCGTGACCGCGTTGGACTTGAGGGAGGAGAGGGCGGAGCGCAGTTCGGCCTGGCTGATCGGTAGGTCGTCAGAGCCGAGGTGGATCCGTCGCGCCACGACCAGGCGCCCCGCGTCGACGATCTTCTCGTTCTCGAACGCTTCGACGACGACATCGACCTCGAGCGGACTGAACTGGTTGCGGGGCGACAAAAAGCGGACCAGGTCGGAGCCCGGCGTCTGCACGATGGCGTCGATCAGCAGATCGAACTGCTCCGAGCGGAGAACCACCTCGCCGGCCCCTGCGCGCGACGTCGCCTGACCGGCGTCGCGCACGAACTGCGATAACGCTTCGCGTGCTTCGGCCGGCGTGTGCGCCTCGATGGCGCCGCTGTAGATCAGTTCGCCGGTGGCGAAGGTGACGTCCCCCGACGCCACCCGGTCGAACTCCCGCTGCACCTCCGCCAGGCGCCTGGACTGATCCTCCAGGCGCAACGTCAGGTCGGCGACCTGGGCCTGGAGCTCGGTCGCTCGATCGCTGGCCTCGAGGATGCGGGACTCCAAGGTCGCGTTCAACGTTTCCAGACTCTCGTTGCGCCGCGCGAGGGCCTCGTTCGCCGCGTCGAGATCGGCGTTCTCGACGTTGAGCACACGGTTCTCCTCGCGCAGGCGCTCCGCTTCGACCTGCAACGTGTCCGACTCCGACTCGAGCACGTCGATGACCTCTTGCAGCTGCGTCACCTGCTCGCGCGCAGCGCCCGCGGCGGACAGGGCCTCGTCCCGCTCGGCCAGCACCTCGTCCCGCTCGGCCGTCGCTTCGCTCAACGCAGCCTGCGCCTCTTCCGCGTCGGAGCGCGCCTGATCGCGATCGGCGAACGCGGCGTCGCGCTGGTCGATCGCTGCCAGACGCTCCTCTTCGGCCGCTTCACGCTCGGCGATCGCAGCGTTCCGCTCGGCAACGGCTTCCTCTCGCTCGGCCAGGGCCTCGTCCCGCTCGGACAGCGCTTCGTCCCGGTCGGACAGGGCCTCGTCGCGTTCGGCCAGCACCGCGTCGCGCTCGGCGCGAGCGGCGTCCCGATCGGCAACGGCGAGATCGCGCTCCCCCAACGCAGCGTCCCGCTCGTCGAACGCCGCATCCCGCTCCCCCATCGCCCGGTCGCGCTGCTCCAACGCCACCGTCCGCTCCTCCTCCACCTGCGCCAGATCCGCCAACGCATCGTCACGAGCGCTCATGGCCTGATCGCGTTCGGCCTGCGCAGCGTCCCGCTCGGCCAACGCCGCATCCAGCTCGGCCAACGCCGCGTCCAGCTCGGCCAGCGCCTGGTCCCGCTCGGCCAGCACCGCGTCGCGCTCGGCGCGAGCGGCGTCCCGATCGGCAACGGCGA
>JBBDSD010000157.1:0-1369 GCA_040905065.1 Trueperaceae bacterium
GGCGCCGTCGCGATCGTCGCTCAGGAGGAACGGACCGTCCTGGAAGCGGTACGGCCCCAGCAGCACCGCGTCGCCCGAGTCGGCGTCCAGCAGGAGCGCGGCGCCGCTCAGTTCGGGCGACTCCCTGCTGGGGGCCTCGAAGCGCACCAGGCCGGGCCCCAAGTGCAGGCGGGCCCGCTCCGCACGGACCGTGAGGCCGTCCCGCGTGAACGTGACGCCCTCCTCGGCGGTCGCGATCAGGGTGGGCACGTCGATGTGCAGCGTGGCGGCGGTCAGGCGGCCGGTGTCCGTATCCGCCGTCACCTCGCGTGCGTCGATGGTCTCGCCCTCGACGAACGCGATCCAGGCGGCGTGCAGCGTGAGTCCGGACGCGGTGTCCTGGATGGTGCCGCCGTCCGGCAGGGTCGTCTCGCCGGTCAGCAGGTCGAACGACTGATCGCCGTCCGGCGTGACGGTGAGGCGCGCGACCGGTTCGGCTGGCGCATCGATTTCGGAGTCGGCGTCGGCGTTGGGGTCGGAGTCGGGGTCGGCGTCCTGCGCGATGGCGACCGGCGCGGCGAACACCAGGACTCCGAGAGCGATCAGGGCGACCAGGAACCGCCGTAGGGGCGTCCGCGCGGGATGCGGGCGGGAGATGGAGCGCATGCCCGAGGCTACCCCCGCCGGATGAGCGCCGTCGCCCACGGCGCCTGACCTTACGTTCATGCGGCCGGCCCGGCCACCGTCGCGACCGCCAGGGTGTCGAACGGCCTGCGCGTCAGCAGCGCCGCGCCCGCCTGCACCGGCGTGGCCAGCACGCGATCTGCGATCTCGCTGGGATCGTGCAGCTCCCCTCGCGCCGCCCACGCTTCGGCCAGCGGATCCAGGCGCCCGTCCGGACGCTCCGCCTGCAGCAGCACGTCCGTGGCCAGCGTGCGTGCGGCGCGGTTCCACGCCTCTGGATCGAGCGACGCGGCGTCCCCACGCACCGCGGCCTCCTGCGCCCGCTGCAGCACCTCGACGAACACGCCGTGCACGCGTTCCTGGTCGCGAGGGGTGCAGGCGTACCAGCCGCCGAAGGTGCCGAAGCCATCGCCGGGCTCGTGCTGCAGACCCGCCGATTCGGCCAGGCCGGCGTCGACCAGCGCCCAGTGCAGTTGGCCGTGCCCGGGCTCGCCCAGCACCTGCGCCGTCAGGGCGGCGGCGATCCGCTCGGGATCGGCGTGCCCCACGCCGGGCGCCATCAGCGCGGCGTGCACGCGGCGCAGGCCGGGCACGATTACGCGCCCGTGACCGGCCTGCACGACCGGAACGGTGCGCTGACCTCGTGGGTCGGTCTGCCCCGCCCCGCCCGCGTCGCCGTCGCGCGCCTCCCGTTCCCGCCACGCCT
>JBBDSD010000158.1:0-7010 GCA_040905065.1 Trueperaceae bacterium
GCGGGAGCGAGCTCGGCCTCCTCCGCGACCTGCGGGGTGCCCAGGTCGATCACCAGGAACTGCTCGGGCGGCGTGGGCTCGCCGAGATCCAGGTCGATCCACGCGATCAGCGCGATCAACGCCAACGCGTGCACCAGCACCGACAGCATCCCTGCCCGGCGCCGATCGGGATCGGACCAGAACGACCTACCCATGCCGCTAGCCTCCCGCAGCGATCGCGACCCGTTGCGCGCCAGCCCGGCGGATCGCGTCCATGATCCGGACCGTCAGGCCGTGCGGGACCGACTGGTCGGCCCGCAGGACCACCACGTCGGTACCGCGCTCGGCGAGGAGCGCCTCGAGCATCGGCACCAACGAAGCTTCGTCCACCTCGGTCCCGGCCAGGTAGATGCGCTGCCCGGCATCGATCGTCACCGTCGGCGTTCCCTCCGCCTGCGCCTGGGCCGACTGCGCTTGCGGCAGGTCGACCGGCAAACCCGACTCCAGCGTGATGAAGGTGGTCGACACCATGAAGAAGATGATCAACAGGAACACCACGTCGACCATCGGCGTGAGGTCGAGAATCGGCGCCAGCCGGGCCCGCCGGGTCCGACGCCCCGGCATCAGCGCGGCTCCGGTCCCGCTCCGCGCGACGCGACGGCTGGACCGGCCCGTTCATTCGAGCGTGGGCCCGGTCGACTCGGGGCCACGCTGCGGTCGTGGCCAGTCTCGTCCCGCTCCTCGCGACCGCCGTCGCGGCGGGTCGCGACCGCCTGCACCACTTCGCCCATCAGCTCCTCGCGGCGGCGGTCGATCTCGAGCAGCATGCCGTCCACCTTGCTGGCCAGCACGCTCTGCCCGATCAGGACCGGAATGGCCACCAGCATGCCGGCGGCGGTGGTGACCAGCGCCTGCCCGATGCCGTCGGCCAGGGCGGCCGGGTTGCCCGTCCCCTGCTGCGAGATCTCGGCGAAGGCGATGATCATGCCGGTCACGGTACCCAGCAGGCCCATCAGCGGCGCGATCTGCGCGATGGTCGCGAGCGGACGCAGGCCGCGGGCCAGCTTCTGCTCCTCCTGCAGGCTGGCTTCCTGAAACGCCGCCTCCACCGCGGCGCGCCCGTACGGCAGCCGCGTCAAGGCGGCGTTCAGCACGCGAGCGACGGGACCGCCGTGCGACTCGCACGCGGAGAGGGCCGAGTCCAGATCGCGTTCGCGCACCGCGGCGTTCACGCGTGCCATGAGGCGGTCGCTGTCGACCCGCTCCTTGGACAGTTTGAGGAATCGCGCCAGAAAGATGTACAGCGCGTACAGCGACACCAGCACGATCGCCACCAGGATGGGGCCACCGCTCAGAATCAGGTCCATGGAGTTCCCTTCGTCACGCCCGAAGCGTACGCGCCCTTCCCCTGAACGGCATGAGAGCCCCTCATCCGGTGTTGCGCATGCCGGCCGAGATGCCCAGCAGACTGACCAGCATCGCTTCCTCGACCGCGGGTCGATCGGGGCTCTCGGGCGGGAGCGAGCGAAGGCGGTCCAGCAGCTCGACCTGCAGGTAGCTGATCGGATCGACGTACGGGTTGCGCAGTTCGATCCCGCGCGACAGCGTGTCGTCGCCGAACAACGGCGCGCCCACCGCCGCCTCGACCGCCGCGACGCTGTGACGGTGCTCCGTAGCGATCGTCTCGCCGAAGCGGCGGGCCAGCGTCGGGTCGACCAGCGCCAGGTAGCGATCGAACACCTGCATGTCGCTCTTGGCGAGGCTCATGCGCGCGAAGTCGATCACGGTGCGGAAGAACGGCCACGCCTCGTACATGTCGGCTGCGGCGCCGTCCGGCAGTTCGGCCAGGCCGCTGCCCAGGCCGAACCACCCGGGCAGGTTGGCGCGGCACTGCGTCCAGCTGAACACCCACGGGATCGCGCGCAGGTTGCCGAGCGAGCGGTCGCCCTTCCGTCGTGTCGGCCGCGACCCGACGTTCAGGCGGGAGATCTCCTCGATCGGCGTGACCTGGGCGTAGAAGTCCAGGAAGCCGTCCTCTTCCAACAGCGCGCGGTAGGTGCGTCGCGCCGCATCGGCCGCCTGCGTCATCCAGGCGCGGTAGCCGTCGGGCACCGGCTCGCTGCCGCGGGCGTCCCGCGCCGAACTGAGCAGGAACGCGTGCACCACCTGCTCGAGATGCCGGTGCGCCAGGTCCGGATCGGAGTAGCGGTCGGCCATCGCCTCGCCCTGCTCGGTGATGCGCATGCGGCCGTGCAGGCTGCCCGGCGGTTGCGCCAGAATGGCGCGGCCCGCCGGTCCGCCGCCCCGCCCGATCGAGGTGCCGCGCCCGTGGAACAGCCGCAACGGCACGTCGTGCTCGCGGCAGACGCGCGCGATCTCCTCTTGGGCACGGTACAGCGCCCAGTTCGCACTCAGGAAACCGGCGTCCTTGTTCGAGTCGCTGTAGCCGATCATCACCTCCTGCACGCCTTGCCGACGCACGTGCTCGCGGTAGCCCGGCAACCGGAACAACGTGTCCAGCACGGCCGGCGCGGCGTCCAAATCGTCCTGCGTCTCGAACAACGGCGTGGCGTCCACCTCGCGCACGCCCGCCTGCTTGGCCAGCACCAGCACCTCCAGCACGTCGGAGGCGGACTCGGTCATCGACACCACGTAGCTTCCGGTCGCCTCCGGCCCGAACGCCCGGCGCGCCCACCGGACCACCCGCAGGAACGCCAGCGCCTGATCGGCCTCGTCGCCCAGCTTCGTCTCGGGCGGAGCGAACGGTCGCGGATCGGCCAGCTCGCCGGACAGCAACTCCGTCCGCTGGGCCTCGTCCAGCGCGCGGTAGTCGGCGTGCACGCCGCCGTACGCCAGGACCTGCGCCACGGCCCGCTCGTGCACGCCGGAGTGCTCGCGCAGATCCAGCGGCGCCAGCTCGAACCCGAACGCGCGCGCCCTCGCCAGGACGGGACGCACGAACGCCTTCGCGGCGCGTCGGCCCTGGCCGTGTTCGAGGGTGGTGGCCAGCAACGCCAGGTCGCTCGTCAGCCCCTCGTTCCCGCCCGGATACCCGGCGGTGTCGTCCTCGTCCGCAAGGGCCCGCTCGCGCGCCTGCAGCAGGAAGCGGTGCACGTGCGCCAACCGTCGCCGGAACGGTTCGCCCTCGAACCGGTCGGAGGGGCCGTGCTGCTGCTCCAGCTCGCGCAGGTCGTCCCGGAACGCCTTGGTGAGGCTGACCTTGTCGCCCCACTGCGACAGCCGCTGCACCAGCAGGTCCACGTCCCCCAGGTACGCCTCCAACGCCACGCCGGCCTGCAGCCGGTACGCCCCGCGCATGACGTCGGGCGTCACGTTGGGGTTGCCGTCCCGGTCGCCACCGATCCACGACCGGATGCGCAGCACCGTGGGCAGGGCCGGCGCGTCGGCCGGACCGAAGGCACTGTCCAACGCCTGCTCCAGGTCGCGTTGCACGCGCGGCACGGCGTCCAGCAGCGAGCGGCGGTAGTAGTACAGCGCGCTCTTCACCTCGTCGGTGACCGACGGCTTCACGGTCACCAGTTGCCGCGTCTGCCAGAGCGTGGCGATCTCCGCGTGAATGCGGTCGCTGCGCTCGCGGCGCGCCTGCGGCGCCAGGTCGCGCTCGCGCAGGGCGCGCAGATCGCGCGCGATCCGTTCCAGCTTGAGGCGTACGGTGTAGCGCTTCACCTCGGTCGGGTGCGCCGTCAGGGTGAGCCCCACGTCCAGCGACGCCACCAAGCGGCGCGCTTCGCTCCGCGTCCAGCCCTGGTCCCGCAACTCCGCCACCGCCGCCGCGATCGACTCCGGCCGCGGCGCGTCGTCGGTCGCCACCGCGTCGCGCAGGCGGTTCACCCGCACGCGATGGATCTCCTCCGCCAGGTTGATCAGCTGGAAGTAGATGGTGAAGGCGCGCAGCAACTGCTCGGCGGCGTCCAGGTCCAGGCCGGCCAGCAGCTGGACCAGCCTCTCGCGGGACGGTCCGTCGGGATCTTCGGACCGCATCCGTTTCGTGGTCGCCCGCACCTCCTCGACCAGGTCGAAGGTGCGGTCCCCCTCCAGTTCGCGCAGCACCGTTCCGAGCGCGGTTCCGAGGAAGTCCACGTCGGCGCTGAGGCGACCGAACGCCTCGCTCTCGCGACCGTCGTGCGTGGGCGCTGCGTCGGGGGTGGCGTCGGGTGCGGCGTCGGGTGCGGCGTCGTGCCCGCCGTTCGGCTCCGGCGGGTCCTGCGGGGTCGACGGCGACGGTTCCGGGGTGTCGTGAGGGGCGCGACGATCCATCCTCGGCATCCTATCGCCCCTCCCCAGCGCGTTCGGTTCCGAGCGCACCAGCGACGCTCGGGGCGGCCTGGTCGTCGCCGTCGTTCCCATCGTCGTGCGCGCCGTCGGCTCGCCAGCGCAGTCGACGGATCGAGCGAGCGCGCGTGCCGCGGATGTCGATCTCGACCGCCCGCACGGTGGCGGCGCCCTCCGCCGGTCGGAAGCGACGCTTGCGGAAGTCGCGGAAGCGGGCGTGCACGTCCTCGAACGCCATCCCGATCGACGACGCCTCCACGCCGGTCATGCCGACGTCGGTCAGGTAGGCGGTGCCGTCCATCAGCGTCTCGTCGGCGGTGGCGACGTGCGTGTGCGTCCCGATCGCGGCCGCGGCCCGGCCGGCCAGGTGCCACCCCAGCACCTTCTTCTCGCTGGTCGCTTCGGCGTGCACGTCCACCACCAGCGGCACGTCGTCCGGCAGTCCGTCGATCAGCGCGTCCAACGCGCGAAACGGATCGTCGAGCGGCTCCATGAACACCCGACCCATCACCTGCGCCACGCAGATGCGGCCATGCCCCGGCACCTCGTGGATGGCGGCGCCCAGTCCGGGCGTGCCGGGCGGATAGTTCAGCGGTCGCAGCAGGTGCGGCGTCTCCTCCAGCAGGTCCGCCGCGTCGGCCTGATCGAAGGCGTGGTTGCCGAGGGTGACGACGTCCGCCCCGGCGTTCCGCAACGTCTGGAAGTGCTTGCGCGTCAGACCGAAGCCGCCGGCGGCGTTCTCGCCGTTCACGATCACGAAGTCGTAGGCGTCGCGCTTGGCGCGCAAGAAGGCGCGCGCGGCGTGCATGCCGGGGGTGGCGAAGACGTCGCCGACGAATAGGACCCGCATCCGTGCAGGATACCAGCCGTTTTGGTGCTCGGGCGTCGTCGTGCGCGCGTCACGGCCCACGGTGGTAGCGTCGCGGCATGGAACGCTTCGACGCGATCGACCGCCGCATCCTCGCCATCTTGCGCGAGAACGGCCGCGCATCCCACGCCTACGTCGCCAAGCAGGTGCATCTGTCCGCGCCCGCGGTCGGCGAACGGATCCGCAAGCTCGAAGCGTCGGGCGTGATCAGTGGCTACCGCGCCGTGCTGGCTCCCGACGCGCTGGGGCTGAACATTTGCGCCTTCGTGGCGCTGGCGCCGAAACCGGGCACGCAGGTGGCCGACCTGGTGCAGCGCCTGCTGGCGTTGAGCGAGATCGAAGAGCTGCACTCCGTCGCCGGCACCTACAGTTACTTCGCGAAGGTCCGCGTCACCGACCCCGTAGCGCTGGACGCGTTCCTGGACCGGCTCATGATGATGGAGGGCGTCGAGCGGACGGAGACCACCATGGTGCTTCGCACCAGTACCGAACGCGCCGCACCGCTCCCCTGGAGCGACGTGAAGGGCGGCGTGAAGGGCGGCGTGGAGAGCGACATGGAGAACGATGCCGCGACGGAGTCCGCGGTCGGAGGCGCGGCGTGAGCCCGGGCGCCCGACCGCTGCGGCCGGACGACGTGGACGCCTGGATGCGCATCCGGCAGGCGTCGTACGGCCAGCCGCGCGACCTGCACGACCCCGCCGCCCGCCGCACGCTGGAGGCCCGCGTCGGCATCAGTCGCGGCGTGGACGACGACGGCGACCTGGCGGCGGTCGCCACCTGGTACCCGTACCGCTTCTGGATCGGTGGGACCGAGGTTCCGGTCGGCGCGCTGGCGGGCGTGGCGACCGCGCCGTGGGTCCGCCGGCGCGGGCACGTCCGCACCTTGGTACGCGAGGGGCTGCAAGAGCTGCACGAGGCCGGTACCGGCTGGGCGCTGGAGCATCCGTTCGATCCGGCCTTCTACGGCGCGATGGGGTTCCGTACCGTTCCCGCCGGCGTGACGGTGCGCCTGCCGCTCTCCGACTGGCCGGGACGCCGGGCGCTGCCGGAGTTCGGGCCGGTGCCGCTGGACGATCCGGAGCTGCGGCGCGACCGGGCCTCGTTCGCGTCGCGCCACAACTTCGCGCTGCAGCGCGACGGGATCGCCACGGACGGGCCCGATCGGCCCGATCCGCGTTGGCTGCGCCTGAGCGAACCGCCCAGCGACGACGCCACGCCGCCGGTGGCCTACCGGGCCAACGACGGGTACGCCGTGATCGCCACGGAAGGGTACGGCCCGGACGGCACCGTGCACGTGCTGGACGCCGCCTGGCGCGACGCTCGCGCGCGCGAGCGGGTCCTGGCGCTGCCGAACGCCTGGCGGGGCCAGGTGGGCTGGATCCGCATCGACCTGCCGTCGCACGATCCGGTCGCGCTGGATCTGGCCGGCCGCTACGCCCACCCGCGCACGCTGCTGCAGGCCCGCATCGCCGATCTGCCGGGCGCGCTGCGCCCCCTGCGCGCTCCCAGCAATCGCCTGGCGCGCAGCGGCGTGATGGACGTCCACGATCCGTTCGCCCCGTGGATCCACGGCCGCTGGGAGGTGGCGCTGACGACCGACGGATGCGAGGTACGACCGACCGATCGGAGCGAGGACCTCACCGTCACCGCCTCGGCGCTGGCAGCGGCGCTGGCGGGCGTGCCGGTGGCTCCCCTGCTGCACGCCGGCGAGGCGGAGGGCGACGCCGACCTGTTGCGCGCCTTGGCGTCGACCACCGCCGACCAACCGGAGTTCCTGGGCACGATCGACTTCTTCTGACGCGCGGTCCCGCTCGGGCCCGTCGCGCGGCCTCGAGATCCGGGGGGCGGGGGGGGGGGGGGGGGGGGGGGG
>JBBDSD010000158.1:7020-8155 GCA_040905065.1 Trueperaceae bacterium
CCCCCCCCCCCCCCCCCCCCCCCCCCCCACGACGGTCCGCAGGTCGCTCTCGTCCTCGGCGTCCGGCTCCTCGATCGCTTCGAGGAACCACGCTGGGAGCCGCTGCCGTTCGCGTCGCACGAACGCCGGGAACGAGGCGTCCAGCAGGTAGGTCACCGCGCGATCATTCGGGCCACGCACGCTGCGGCCGTACGCCTGCACCACCGTCAGGCAGGTGCGCCAGGCGTACCAGGCCGGATCGATTGCCTGGCGCGCCGCCACCTGCGGATCGCCCAGGTACGGGTACGGCACCTTGCAGATCGCCTGCCAGCGCGCGGCGTCGTCGGCGAGATCGATCCCTTCCGTCATCGACGGCGTGATCAGCACCGTCGGGCCCCGGTCGCTCAGGTGCGAGGTCAGCGCCGCGTCGCGGTCGGCGGCGCTGGCGTGCGTCCGCAGGCGGGGACGCAGGTCGGGCGGCAGGCCGTCGGCGATGGCTCGCGCAATGCGGTAGGTGTGCGCGTGCACCACACCCTTCTCGTGCGGGTGTTCGCGCAGCAACTGCTCGACGGCCGCCACCAGCTTCGGCAGATCGCTGGCCAGGTGGTGGCGCGTCAGGCGGGCCACCGGCCGCAACCGGATCGGGCGACGTTCGGGTGGGAAGGTGGACGGCGCCCGGATCACGGCCGCGCGATCCGGATCGATGCCCAGTGCCCGCAGGTAGGTGGCGGGGTCGAGGATCGTGGCGGACATCAGCAACACCCGCTCCCCGAACCGGAACAGCAACGGGTCGGCCAGGCCCGCCACCTCGACCGGTCGGAAGGCCACGGTGCGACCGGCGGCGTCGCGGCCGGTCTCCGCCACCCACTCCGTATCGCCGTCGTCCACGCTGGCGGCCAACGTCGCCAGGCGGGCCTGCAGCTGGTCGATCCAGCGCTTGCTGCGCAGCAGCCGTCCGGCCTGCGCCGAGGTGGGCGGCGTCGCTTCGAGTTCGCCGGCGAGGGCGCGCGCGCGGGCGTGCAGCGCCGGCACCAAGTCCAGAACCCCCTCGATCAGCTCGAACGGGTCGTCGCCTTGCGGCAGCGCGTGCTGCACGCCGTGCCGGGTCAGCTCCTCGTCGGAGAGGCGCACCTCGACGAAGCGCATGAGCGCCCCC
>JBBDSD010000159.1:0-1363 GCA_040905065.1 Trueperaceae bacterium
CCGCCTCATCGCCAGCGATCCTGCCGCCGCCGACGCTGAGGTCGGCGAGCTGCGCACCGAGCTGCGCGCGGCCATCGCCGACATCCGCAGGCTCGTCTACGACCTGCGTCCCCCGGCGCTGGATGAGCTCGGGCTGCTCGGCGCCATCCGCGAACGCGCCGCCCAGTGCCACACAGCCGGGGCGGGAACCGGCAGCGGCGACGGCGACAGCGGGCTGACGGTCACCGTCGAGGCCGCGGAGCCGTTCCCGATCCTGCCTGCCGCCGTCGAAGTCGCCGCCTACCGGATCGTGATGGAGGCGCTGACCAACGCGGTCCGCCACGCCCGCGCGAGAACCTGCACGGTGCGCCTCGCCCTGTCCGACCACACGGTGGCCGTCGAAGTCGACGACGACGGCATCGGCCTGCCGGCCGACCACACGCCGGGGGTCGGGCTGCTATCGATGCGCGAACGGGCCGCCGAGCTAGGCGGCAGCTGCGTCGTCTCCACCCGGCCAGACGGCGGCACGCGCGTGGCCGCCCACCTCCCCGTACCGAGGACGCCGCCATGACCCCGCTGCGTGTCGTGATCGCCGACGACCATCCCATGTTCCGCAAAGGACTCACCACGCTGCTCGGATCGGTTGGCAGCATCGACATCGTCGGCCAGGCCTCCAGCGGAAGCGAAGCCGCCACGCTCGCGACCGATCTCCAGCCCGACCTGGTCCTGATGGACCTGCAGATGCCCGGCGGCAGCGGCATCACCGCCACCCGCGACATCGTGACCGCCAACCCGAGCGTGCGCGTGCTGGTCGTCACCCTGTTCGACGACGCCGACTCGGTGTTCGCCGCGCTACGGGCAGGGGCGGGCGGGTATGTGCTCAAGGACGCCGACGACGCAGAACTGATCCGGGCCGTCCAAGCGGTCGGCCGCGGCGAGGCGATCTTCAGCCCGGCAATCGCCACCCGGGTCCTCGGCTTTTTCGCCGGTGCTGCCCGCGCAACCGCCCCGCAAGCCTTCCCCGACCTGACCAACCGCGAACGCGAGATCCTTCACCTACTCGCCCAGGGCCGCACGAACGCCAGCATCGCCACCGAGCTTGCGCTCAGCCCGAAAACGGTCAGCAACTACGTGTCGAACATCTTCGCCAAACTCCACGTTGCCGACCGCGCGCAAGCCGTTGCGCGCGCCAAAGACGCCGGGCTCGGCCAACCGCTCGCACCAACAACCCGGCCATGCGGTTCCCAGTGATCCCCCGGGGATCTGGCCGCCGGCGGGTCGCCTACCCGACCCCAGGTCCCGCCGACGGTGATGTACTCGTACGCGACGATGGAGTCGCCCGTCGTCCACTACGCCGTCGATGAGCAGATCGTCGAGCGTGTCC
>JBBDSD010000160.1:0-1361 GCA_040905065.1 Trueperaceae bacterium
TTCCGACAGCCGCAGGTTCGCCGCATCGAGTTCGGCCTGCACTTCGGCGACGCGCTCCTGGGCCTCGTCCGCCTCCGCTTCCGCCGCGGCCGCAGCGGTACGCGCCTCTTCCGCACTCGCCAACGCCTCGTCCCGTTCCGCTTCCGCGGACGCCAGATCGTCGCGCACCTCGTTCAGATCGGATTGCGCGGTGCTGAGCTCCGCTTCCGCCCCTTCCAGTTCGGTCCTCGTCGCCCTGAGGTCCTGCTCCAAGGCCGCCAGTTCGGCCCGCAACGCATCGCCTTCGGCCTGGATCGCGTCGCGCTCCTCGGCCGCTGCGTCGCGCTCGGCCAGGGCTTCGTCGCGCGCCGCTTCGGCCGTACGGATGGTCTGGCGGGCTTCCTCCAGCTCGAGAGTGAGGGACTCGCGCTCCTCCTCCAGCGAGCGGACCTGGGCCTGCAGCGCCCGTTCCTGATCCTGCAAGCGGTCGAGTTCCTGCGCGGTGGCCTGCGCGTTGACCAGCGTCCGCGTCGCGTTCTGGAACGCCAACGCCAGCACGCCCAACGTCGTCAGCATGATCAGGATGCCCGCGAACATGCCGATCAGCTGGCCCGTGCGTCGCGGGCGCGCGCCGAACAGCGACAGCCGGTGCCGACCGGCCCACGTCCCCAGGCGATCGCCGGCCCAGGCGATCACGCCGGCCAGCACCAGCAGCAGCACGACCAGGCCGATCAGGTAGGTCACGGCGCGACCGTCCGTTCACGCGTCGGACGCAGCGACATCGGGATCCACGGGCGTCTCGACACGGCGATCAGAGCTGGAAGTCGCTTCCGAGGTAGGTGGACCGCACCGCTTCGTCCTGCGCGAACGCCGCAGGCGTCCCGTCGAACCGGACCTGCCCATCGAACATCAGCACCACGCGGTCGGCGATCGCCACCGTCTCGCGCACGCTGTGGTCGGTGAGCAGCACGCCCAGACCTCGTCGCTCGCGCAGATCGCGGATCAGGTCCTGGATCTCCTTGATCGACTTCGGATCCACGCCGGTGAACGGCTCGTCCAAGAGCAGGATCGACGGGTCGATCGTGAGGCTGCGTGCGATCTCCAGTCGGCGCCGCTCCCCACCGGAGAGCGTATCGGCCCGGTGGTCGGCGAGCGACGTCAGGCCGAACTCGTCCAGCAGGGCCGAAGCGCGCCGTTCGCGCTCGGCGACCGAGCGCTCGCGGAACTCGAGGATGGCCAGCAGGTTGTCCCGTACCGTCATGCGCCGAAAAGCGCTGGGTTCCTGCGCTAGGTAGCCCAGGCCGGCGCGCGCACGCCGGTGCATCGGCCAGCGCGTGACGTCGAGATCGCCCAGGTCGATGCGGCCCCGATCGGGCCGCACG
>JBBDSD010000161.1:0-8116 GCA_040905065.1 Trueperaceae bacterium
AGCGAACTGCTGGCCGACGACCTGCCGCCGGCGACCGCCACCTGCGGCGTACACCACTTGGGCTGGCGGCTGCATCGGGAGACCGATCCACCTTTCACCGGCGTCGACGTGGTCGCCTCGCGCCTGCTCCGGACCTGGGCGGCGTTGCGGTCGGCGCAACGCGACGGACCCGCGACCTAGGCGCCGCGGTCCCCGCGATCTCGGCCCCGCGACCTCGCCGCAACGCGATCCGGCCGCCGCGGTCGGCTACCATTCCAGTCCATGGCCCGCATCGCCGTACCCGCCGCTGAAGCCCTCCTCGACGCCGAAGTTCCGGTCCTCGACCACGGTTTCGTCCGCCTGGTCGACTACCTGGGCGGCGACGACCGCATCGTACAGGCCGCCCGCGTCAGCTACGGCGCCGGGACCCGCACCGTCCGCGAGGACGCAGCGCTGATCGACTACCTGCTGCGGCACGCGCACACCAGCCCGTTCGAGCAGGTGGTGCTCACCTACCACCTGAAGATGCCGATCTTCGTGGCGCGCCAGTGGATGCGCCACCGCACCGCGCGCGCCAACGAGATCAGCGGACGCTACTCGGTGCTGCCGGGCGACTTCTACCTGCCCGACGCCGACCAGCTCCGTCCGCAGTCGACCGCCAACAAGCAGGGTCGCGCCGAGCACGCCGTGCCGCCCGAGCAGGCCGAACGCGTGCTGGCGCTGCTCCGTGCCGGACAGGTCGACGGCTACGCCGAGTACGAGACGCTGATCGAGGACGGCTTGGCCCGCGAACTGGCGCGGCTGCACCTGCCGCTGTCGCTGTACACGGAGATGTACTGGCAGATCGACCTGCACAACCTGATGCACTTCCTGCGCCTGCGCCTGGACGCGCACGCGCAGTACGAGATCCGCGCCTTCGCGCGGGCCCTGGCCCAGGGCGCCCGCGCCGTGGCGCCGGTCGCCTACGACGCCTTCGAAGAGCACGTCCTGCACGCGCACCGGCTGTCCCGTAGCGAGATGGAGCTGGTCCGCGAGGCGTTGGACGAGGATCGATTGCGCGCGGCGTTGGCGGCCAGCGGCCTGCGGCGCACGCGCCGTCGCGAACTGCTGCAGAAGCTCGGATGGGACGAGGAGCGGACGCCGGACGACGGGCGTGCGCGCGCGGGCGCCCCGGACGGCGAGGCGGCCCCGGACGGTGCAGCGGGCGCGGACGGCGGGCCCTCCCCGACCGGTGGCGAAGGCCGCTAGGCAGCGTCCGTGCGCTACCGGATCGTGGCGGTAGGACGGCTGAGCCGCGGCTTCCTTCGGGCCGGCTGCGACCGGTACCTGGGCGCCGTGACGCGCTGGGCGCCGTGCGAAATGGTCGAGGTGCGCGGCGGGAAGGGGGCCGATGCGGAGGAGGTTCGGGCGCAGGAGGCGCGCGCGCTGCGGTCGGCGGCGGACGGGCGCCGCGTGGTGCTGGACGAGCGCGGCACGGCGTGGACCACCGCCCGCCTGGCGCGCCACGTGCAGGAGCTGGAACTGTCCGGCACGTCGCGGCTGAGCCTGCTGATCGGTGGGGCGGAGGGGGTGGCGTCGTCGCTGCGGGACGAGGCGGACGAGGTCTGGCGGCTGTCCGATCTGACGCTGCCGCACGAACTAGCGCGACTGGTGCTGCTGGAGCAGCTGTACCGGATCGAGACGCTGCGGGCCGGCCACCCGTACCATCGGGCCTGACGGCCGTTCCTGCGAAGCGCGCATGTCGGCCGTGCCTGACGAGGTCGCGGCCGTTCTCATCGATGTCATCCGGGCTGAGCGCGGCGTGAGGGACATGTTGCACGAAGTGGCAGTTCGCGCGTGTACAACGGGACGCGTCGACTCTCACCCCGGCTTCATGCGCCTTGACGGGCCGCCGCCCGCATGCCATACTCACCTTGGTCTCGTGTGTCCGCGAGGTCGTACCGGAAGGGGGTGCAACTCTTGAACCGGCTTCGAGACAGGACACGCAGAAACCCGACGAAACGCGGTTCGCCAACGTGCCACACGACCGACGAGGAAACACGGACACTCCCGGTCTCTACGTGCCTAGAACCGGCGCGCCGTCGACCGAAATCCATTCAGTTCAAGGGGAATTACACATGAAGAAGCTACTCATTACCCTGCTGGCCGCGATCTTCGCCAGCGGCGTCGTTTCCGCCCAATCCTTCCCGGACATCCCGGCGAACCACTGGGCGCTCGAGGCCGTCGACGACATCTCGGCTCTGGGAATCGTCATCGGCTTCCCCGACGGAACCTTCCGCGGGAACGAAGCCTTCACCCGTTACCAAGCCGCCCTGGTCGTCAGCCGCATGCTCGACGTCGTCGACGACAACATGGCGGCAGCCCAGGCCATGACCGACGAGGACATCGCCGCGCTTCGCGCCGCCGTGGAGGAGCTCGCCTCCGGCCTCGACGCGCAAGGCGTGCGCCTGTCCGCCGCCGAAAGCGCCATCGCCGGCCTCTCCGACGACGTGATGGGCAACACCGCCCGGATCGACGAACTGGAAGCCGCCCTGGCCGACATCGACCCGAGCGTCGACCCCGCCGTGCTGCGCGACCTGCAGAACCAGATCGCCAGCCAGCGCGTCGCGATCGACACCGCTCAGGCCACCGCCGATGAAGCCCTCGCCCGCGCCAACGCTGCTCACAGCGCTGCGGAAGCGAACGCTTCGGACGTCGCGGCCCTGAACGAACTTCTCCAGATGCTCGGCGACCGCGTCGATACGCTGGAAGCCCGTCCCACCGCTAGCGGCGACGTCGACCTCTCCGGCGTGGAAGGCGACATCGCGAACATCCGCGAGTTCGTCGTCCTGCTCCGTCGCGACCAGGTCGCGCTGCGCGACGCCGTTTCGGCCCTCGAGGCCAGCGACGAGCAGCAGAGCGCCGACATCGCCGACCTGCAGGCCCGCGTGGCCCAGCTCGAGGACAACCCCCTCGGCATCACCGGCACCATCGAGCTCGACTACTTCGTCGGCCGCGGTGGTCGCTACACCTTCGACATCGACCGCGCCTTCGGCTTCGGCATGGGCGCCCAGATCACCCGCTCGCCGTTCTCGACCGGCGACCTTCTGGACAGCGACGACGAAGTCGTGACCCCGTCCGAAGAGCGTGCGGACATCGACTTCGGCAGCAGCTTCGACGCCAGCCTCACGCTGGAACTCGGCGCCGGCTCGACCTTCGACGGCAGCGGCAGCCCGCGCGGCCTGAACGACTTCGAAGCGGTCGCCACCTTCTCCTTCGGCGCGCACACGGATAGCGGGAACACCTTCTACTCCATGGAGCTCGAGGAGTTCACCACCACCTTCTCGCCGATCGGCGACGGTCTGCTGACCTTCACCTACGGCGAATCGGTGACCGGCAACTTCACGCCGTACACCCTCAACCACGAGGACGTCGGCTTCGTCGCCAACATGACCGCGCCCGAGTTCCTGGACTTCCTGGACCCGGCCGTGCACGTGGCGTACCTGACCGACGCCGTCACCGACGGCTACGTCGTGACCGGCGGTCGTCTGACCGTCTCCCCGCTCGACCTGGTCACCCTCGGTGGCTCGTACGTGCGTAGCGGCGAGAACACCGGCGACCACGACGACTGGGCCGACAACAACGTCGCCGGCAACGTCTGGGGCGTCGACCTCAGCGCCGGCATCGGACCCGTCAGCCTGGCGGCCGAGTACGCCAGCGCCAGCTACGACGAGGGCGGCCCGAACGCGTTCGTCGGCAACGCGCTGTTCGCCGAGCTGGGCGCCGACTTCGACGTCCTGGGCGGCATCGAGTTCGGTGCCAACTACCGCGACATCGACGAAGGCTACGGCACGTTCTTCATGGACGCCGGCGACTTCCCGTACGCCGCGGACCAGAGCGGCTTCGGCGCGAACGTCGGCCTCGGCCTGTTCATCTTCCAGGTGGACGGCTACTTCGACCAGTACGCCTGGAAGAGCGACCCCGACAACACCTCGACCATGGCGTTCGGCGTGGACCTGAGCGCGGAACTGTTCCGTGCCTTCAGCGTCGCCGGCTACTTCCACCAGGTGTCGGTCGACGGCGCCACGGCGGCCGACAACTCGGCCACCGAGCGGGACGACGAGTACGACAGCGCCTTCGGCGTCGGTCTCTACCACGACGGCGAAGCCGACAACGCGCTGGTCCCCAACCTGAACCTCGAGTTCGAGTTCGACCGCATGTACGACGCCACCGACGCGGCCTACAGCACCCAGCGGATCTTCGCCGGTGCGGACTACAGCCTCGACGTGTCGATCGTCACGATCACCCCGTACGCGAACTTCGAGCAGAACACGTTCGCCACGCCGGCCAACAACTCCACGGAAATCGCGGCCGGTACCGGCATCGCGACCCGTCCGCTGGACATCTTCTTCCAGCCCAGCCTGGAAGCGGCCGTCAACTACCGCCAGGGTTCCTACGGCGACAGTGCCTACAGCGGCAACGCGCTGCAGTACGCCGTCGGTCTGAACCTCGGCGAGTTCCTGTTCCCGTACAGCAGCTTGAGCGCGCGCTACAGCTCGTTCAGCGGCACCAACGTGAACCAGGCCAGCCCGTCCAGCGCCTTCCAGAACAACGGCGATCAGCAGAGCGCCGTCCAGGGCTACGAGGTCGAGTGGAACTACTACGACCTGATGTTCGCCTACGGCGTGTACGCCAACGACCCGGACACCGCGGTGGACGGCGACGAGAGCACCGCTCAGGCGTTCTCGGTCAGCTACTCGGTCACCTTCTGACCTGAGTCGCCGACAGGCGGAACGGCTCCGGCCCGACCGCCGCACGACCGGAACGGCCCCACCTTCGGGTGGGGCCGTTCTCGTGGTTCTGCGTCGGTGGGGAGTCGGCGCGGATTCGGTGCAGGCTCGGCGCAGGTGCGGACCGGGTCTCCCGGTCGTTCAGGGCGCGAAGACGCGCAAGCTCCCCGGGCGCACCTCGATCGTCAGCCGGTCGGTCGGGTCGTGCACCTCGCCCTCGGTGTGCCAGGCACGCGGGCGATCCCACCGCATCTCGATGCTGCGGCCGCGGAACGACCGAACGCGCCGGTGCCCGAGGTGACGCCCCACCATCACGCGCGGCAGCAGGCCCAGCACGCCAAGACGCCCTACCCGTTCCGCCACCACCACCTCGAGCACGCCGTCGTCGATCCGCGCCGCGGGCGCGAAACGGAACGAACCCCCCGTCCGCGGGCCGTTCTGGGTCGAGACCAACAGCGACGGACCGTGGAAGCACGGCGCACCGTCGACCGTGAGGCGCACCTCCGCCGGGCGCAGGTCGCGCAGGCACACGGCTACCGACCACAGGTAGGCCCCCAGGCCCGCCAAAGGACGCGGTGCGTCGACCACGCGCCGACCCACCTCCGCGTCGAAGCCCACGCCAACGGCGTTGACGAACGGCACGCCGTTGCAAACGCCGGTGTCCACCGTCCGGATGCGGCCGGCGATCAGGGCGTCGACCGGAGCCTCGATCCCCTTGCGCGGAAGGCCCAAGGCGTGCGCGAAGTCGTCCCCCGATCCGGAGGGAACGATGCCGACCACGCGCTCGGTGTCGACGCAGGCGGCCACGAGTTCGTGCAGCGTGCCGTCGCCCCCGATCGCCACCAGGTGCGCGTCGCGAGGAAGCGCTCGCGCCAGCTCCGTCGCATGGCCGGGACGTTCGGTGGTCCACACGTGGGACGCCACGCCGCGCACGGCCAGCGCCCTCACCACCGCCTGCGCCGTGTGACGCCCCCGTCCCCGGCCCGCCACGGGGTTGTGGATGATGTGCAGCATGCCGGATCGTACCCGGCGGGCGGCGGTATGCTCCGACCATGTCGACCACCGCCGAGCTGTTCGATCTGGACCGCCTACCCGACGCGCTACGGTCGCTTCTGCTGCCCGAGCACCCCTGGGAGGTGCTGGCCGCGCTGGACGGCTTCGTGGCCGCGATCGAAGACGGCCGCAGCGGGACCGTGCATCCGACCGCGCTGGTCGACGGCCCGGTCCAGGTGGCCCCGGGCGCGTCGATCGGCCCGTTCGCCTGGGTGGAGGGCCCCGCCTGGATCGGCCCGAACGTCGAGATCGGGCACGCCGCCGTAGTCCGCGGAGGATGCGTCCTCGCGGACGGGGCCAAGGTGGGGCACGCCAGCGAGGTGAAGCGCTCGCTGCTGCTGCCCGGCGCGAAGGTGCCGCACTTCAACTACGTGGGCGACAGCGTGATCGGCTGCGACGCGAACCTGGGTGCCGGCGTGAAGCTCGCCAACTTCAAGAACGACGGCGGCACCATCCGCATCGACGGCGTGGACCTGGGCCTCCGCAAGTTCGGTGCGGCGATTGGCGACGGCGTCGCGATCGGATGCAACGCCGTGCTGGCCCCCGGCACCGTGATCGGGCGCGGGACCGTGGTCTACGCCGGAGCGGTGCTGCGCGGCGTGATCGGTGCCGACCGCATCGTGAAGCACCGCCCGGTGCTGGACGTAGCCGAACGATCCTGAACCGCGAGATCACCTGCGCACGCGGCGCGTCCGAGCCGTCGCCCCGGCCGCGCCGCGTAGGGCCGATAGGGTCAGGCTGGTTCGGTCAGGCCGGTTCGGTCAGGCCGGTTCGATCAGGCCGTAGTTGCCGTCCTCGCGCAGGTAGATGACGGCCACCTCTTCGGTGTCGATGCTCCGGAACACGTAGAAGTCGTGACCGAGGGCGTCCATCTCCATGGCGGCGTCCTCGGGCGCCATCGGGCGCAGCACGTGCCGCTTGGTGCGGACCAGGCGTGGGGCCTCCTCGCCGTCGTCCACCGGCTCCGGTTGCGGTTTCGCTTCGCTGCGCTTCGCCTCTTCGCGGCCCTTGACCTTCTTGAGTTGCCGCTCCAGCTTGTCGACCACCAGATCGATGGCAGCGTAGTGGTCGGCCGCCCGCTCCTCGGCCCGCACGATGCCGTTGGGAATGTTGACCTGCACCTCGACCTTCGCAGGCGCGCCGCCGACCCGGTCGTGGTACGACATCACGACCTTGGCGTCGACGATCTGGTCGGAGAAACGGTTCAGCTTGCCCAACTTGTCTTCGGCGTACGTCCGCATCGCGTCCGTCACGTCGATGTTCCGGCCGATCATCTTGTAGATGTTCATGACGCCCCCTTCGTTGCCGGTAGGTCCGGCGGGCGAGAAGCCTCTTCGTCCAGTGACGCGAGGATACCATCGGCTCCGGAGGGTCGAGCGGGACGTTCGCCCGTGTAGGGCGTACATCGGGCGCACCGAAGCGCGGGTGGTAGCCTCATGGAGATGTCCAAGCGATGCCGTGCGACCGATCCCGCTTGCCCCGTGACGCGGGCGATCGCGGTGCTCCAGGAGAAGTGGGTGCTGCACATCGTGCATGCGCTCCTCGACGGCCCTCGCGGCTTCAACGAGCTGGGCCGCGAGGTGGGCGGTTGCAACCCGACCACGTTGACGCTCCGGTTGGCGCGCCTGGAAGAGGCGGGCCTGGTCATGCGCGTGCAGGAGGTCGACGGCGGCAGTCGCAGCAGTTACGCTCTGACCGACGCTGGCGCGGCGCTGAGCGACGTGATCCAATCGATCCGGTCGTGGTCGGTCCAGTACCTGCACCACGCCGAGCCGGCCGCCGACGATGGAGCGCAGGTCGATGGAGCGCAGGTCCCGAGCAGCGAGCCCGCATTCGAGCGTCCGTTCGCCGAACGACCGCGTCCGACCGGTTCGGTCATGACCGGCCCGATCGTGCAGTCGCGAACCCAGGCCGAAAGCGACGCCCGCGCGCGAGCGTCGTCGGTCGCCGCGTCCGACTGACGGACGTGCGACGCGCCGAAACGTGATCGCCGCTCTCTGCAGCGGTCCGGCACGCCGTCCGGTTCAGCCTTTCCGCCGTCCGAACCAGCCGCCCCCTTCGTCGTCGCGACCGCCGCGCTTCTCGAGCGCTTCGTTCAACGACCGGTTCCGACGTTCCAGCTCCTCGATCTTGCGTTCCAACTCCGCGTTCGCGCCGGAGCGTTGCTGGTCGACCCGTTCGGCCAACTTGCGCTTGAGTTGGGTGTTCTCCATCCGTAGGGATTCCAACTCGTGCTGCAACGCCGCGTAGCCGTCTTCGGGACCGCTCGGCACGCGGTCCGCGGCCGTGCTGGGTGCGGTCGTGTCGTCGGCAGC
>JBBDSD010000162.1:0-8070 GCA_040905065.1 Trueperaceae bacterium
CTGCGCGGCCGGCACCCCGTCGTACGGGTGCAGCCGGCCGCGCATCGCCACCACCGGTCGTCCGTCCAGGCGCCCTAGCACCAGCGTGCCGGCGTGCCCGGGCGCGGTCGAGGCGACGAAGCCGGGGATCTCCGTGTACGGGATCTCCGCGACCGCGTCGATCTCGTCCGCGAGGGGGCCCAGGCCGGAGCCCAGGATCATCGCGATCTCGGGAACCAGATCGGTCTTGGCGCGGACGGCGGCGACAGCGTCGTCGCGGAGCCCGTCCGCTCGCAGGTACGTGGCGCGATCGTCCATGCCGCATGCTACCCGCTGCGGCTTCCGACCGGGTGCGCTCTGACGTGCGGAAAGACCGATGGGACGCCGCTTTCCGCGTCGTTCGCGCCCACGTCGTTCTCATCGCGCCCGGTAGACTACGCCCATGGTTTCGCGGCTCCTTCCGTCCTCGCCCCTTTCCCTGCCTTGCCTCCTCCTGATCCTGACGCTCGTCGCCACCTCGCTCGGTTCGTCGGCGTGGGCCCAGGGCGCCGTGCCCGACCTGCGCGGTCCGGTGGTCGAGGTGCGCGTGGAGGGGACCTCCACCTACGCCGACATCGTCCGCACCCTGATCACCACCCGCACCGGCACGCCTGCGGAGAGGATCGACCTGGAGGCGGAACGCAACCGCGTCTACGGGCTCGGCACCTTCGCGTCGGTCAGCGTCTCGCTCCTGGACGAACCGTCGGGACCGGTGCTGCGGGTGCGGGTCGAGGAGCACCCGTCGATCGGCGAGATCGTGTTCGACGGCGTCGAGAGCGTGCAGGTCACGCGCCTGCGGACGTTGCTGGCCCGCGAGCACCTGCTGGAGTCGGGCCGGGTCTACAACGAGGGCCGCGCGCAGGAAGCGGCACGGACCGTGGCCGACGCGTACCGGGCCGAAGGCTTCCCGTTCGATCCGGTGGTCACGCTCGAGACCGAGTCGGCCCCGGAGATGGCCGCGCGCGACGAACGGGCGCCGTTGCG
Source organism: Trueperaceae bacterium (assembly GCA_040905065.1). Taxonomy (GTDB): domain Bacteria; phylum Deinococcota; class Deinococci; order Deinococcales; family Trueperaceae; genus SLSQ01. The sequence continues at coordinate 1,003 of JBBDSD010000162.1, forward strand.
CGTGCGCTACCGGGTCGACGAGGTGGCGACGGTCGAATCGATCGCGTTCGACGCGTCGTCCGTACTGAGCGAGGACGAGCTGCGCGACGCGTTCGAGGTGGTCGAGGACGCCGAGGACGGAGCGTTCGAGCTGGCCCGCTACCGCGCGGCGGTGGAAGCCGTGGGCGAACGGTACGCCGAGCAGGGTTTCCGTCAGAGCGGCGTGGACCTGCAGGCCAGCCGCCTGCGGGACGGCGTGCTGACGGTCCGCTTCCGGGAGCTGCGCATCGGCTCCATCGACACGACGCCGCTCGGGATCGACGCCAGCGACCTGTCGCTCGAACCGGGCGACCTGTTCGACTACGACACGTTGCTCGCCGACGTGCGCCGCGTGGCGGAGGGGCGCAGCGGCGACGTACGCTTGGTGCCCCGGGTCAGCCAGGCCGGTACCGTCCGCGTCACCTTCGAGCTGGGGCCACCCGATACCGCCGGCGAGATCACCGGGCTCCGGTTCGAAGGGAACACCGTTCTGGACGACGAAGCGTTGACGGAGCTGCTCACGCTCCGTACCGGCGATACCTTCACCTCGACCCTGGCGGAGGAGGACTTCCGGCGGATCGCTCAGGCGTACTCCGAAGCCGGCTACCTGATCGCGAATCAGCCCGATTACAACTGGCTGGACGGAACCTACGTGCAGCGCGTCACCGAGTTCCGGGTCGGGGCGTACGAGCTGGTCTGGAACGAGGGCGATCCCACCGTCGAGCCGTTCGTGGTCCGACGCGAACTTCCTGACGAGGGCGAGGTGCTGTCGCTCGACGACCTGGACGACGGTCTCCGCAAGCTGGTGCGCGACGGAGCGGTGCGACCGGTCGATCGCCAGATCGTGCCGCTCGAGGAGGGCGAGGAGGACGAGGTGCTGATCCGGGTGGTGCTGGAGCGGGCGCAGACCGGCCTGTTCCAGCCGGCCGCGACGTACAGCACCGCCGACGGCTTCTCCGCCAACCTGAGCGTGAGCGAACGGAACCTGTGGGGACGAGGGCACGCGATCGAAGGCGAGCTGGACGCCCGCACCAGTCCGCTCGGCTTCCTGCTGGGCGGCAGCGTCCGCTACACGATCCCGTGGCTGTACCTCGACTTCGCTGACCTGCAGGAGGTCCCGACCAACGTATCGACCTCGCTGTTCAGCAACGTGCGCTCCAACCAGCCGCTGTCGGACGGCGGAACGACCCGCGCCGCCCATCCCGACGCCGATCCGGGCGAGGCCAACCGCGTCGCCGTCGGCAGCTACACCCGTCGCGACACCGGCCTGTCCCTCAGCGCCGGTCGGCCGCTCGGCGAGGACTTCGATATACGCGCGCAGACGCGCGCCACCGTGTCCGCCATCGCGGTCGAGCCTCCGCGCGCCTCGTGCGAGATCGAGGACGGCAACGTGGTCGATCCGGAGTCGTGCTCGCTGCCGTGGGAGGCCGCGGCCAGTTACGCGCCGATCGGCGGTCTGTCCGGATTCCTGGGCACGGACCTGACCTACGACGCGCGCGACAGCGCCGAATTCCCGCGCGACGGCGTGGCCGGGAGCGCGTCGGTGGGCGTGGGCTTCGGAAACGACTTCCAGATGGACGGCGAGCGGCGCGGGTACGCCTACCTTCCGGTCGAGGTAGGCGCCAAGTCGTACATCACGTTGGCCGACCTGCTTCCTGACGACGTGACCGACCGAAACCACGTGCTGGCCGCGCGCCTGAACCTGGGACACCAGATCGGTGGGGCGTACCCGGCCGACAAGCGCTTCATGATCGGCAGGACGCCGAACGAAGCGACGCAGGTGCGCGGCTACCGCGACGCCGACTTCGACATGTCGCGCACCTACGCCACCGCCTCGTTCGAGTACCGCTACGACTTCGAGCTGACCACCATCGCCACCCAGACCGTCATCGCCATCGCCTTCGCCGACCTGGCCTGGGCCAGCGGCGTACCCGGCTTCGACGAGTACGCCACGCCCGTGTTCGGAAGCGCCGGCGTTGGGCTGCAGGTCAACCTGGGCTTCTCCGGCGTGCAGCTGCCGGCGCTGCGGTTCGACTACGGCTTCAGCGAACGGAACCCCACCGGCGTGTTCGCCTTCCGTGTGGGCACGGTGTTCTGAATACGTGGTCTGAGCGCGTGTTCTGAACACGTGGTCTGAGCGACGCGGTCGCTCCCAGCGTCCTGGTCGTTCCGAGCCTCTACGCCGGGTTCAGACGTTGAACAGGAAGTGCATCACGTCGCCGTCACGCACGCGGTACGCCTTGCCTTCGGTGCGAAGCCACCCCTTCGCTCGCGCCGCGGCGATGCTGCCGGCCTCTACCAGGGCGTCCCAGGCGATGGTCTCCGCCCGAATGAAGCCGCGCTGCATGTCGCTGTGGATCGTGCCGGCGGCTTCGGGCGCGAGCGCTCCGTCGCGTACCGTCCACGCCCGCACCTCCTTCTCGCTGGCGGTCAGGAACGTGAGCAGGCCGAGGGTGCGGTAGCCCGTCTCGATCAGCCGGTCGAGTCCGGGACGGTCCACGCCCAGGTCGCGCAGGAACTCCTGTGCCTCGTCGTCCGCGAGTTCGCTCAGCTCCTGCTCGATGCGGGCGCTGATCACGACCAGATGGGCACCTTCCGCCTCGGCGTGCGCGCGGACCGCGGCTACGTGCGCGTTGCCGTCGGCCAGATCGGTCTCGGCGACATTGCAGACGTAGATCACCGGCTTCGCGGTCAACAGGGCGATGTCGGGTGGTAGGACCACGTCGGTCGCGCGGGCGGGGATCCCCTCCTCGAGCTTCGGCAGCAGCGCGTCGACCGCGGCCAGCACCGCGGCCGCTGCGGGGTCGCCCTTGGCGGATTTGCGCAGCTTGTCGCGGCGACGCTCCAGCGTGGCGATGTCGGCCAACGCCAGCTCGGTGTCGATGGTGGCGACGTCGCGAAGTGGATCGATCCGACCTTCGACGTGCACCACGTCGTCGTCTTCGAAGCAGCGCACCACGTGCGCGATCGCCGATACTTCGCGGATGTTGGCCAGGAACTGGTTGCCGAGGCCCTCGCCCTGCGACGCGCCGCGCACCAGACCGGCGATGTCCACGAACTCGACGGTGGTCGGCACGACCGGGGGGCGCTTGCCGTTCTTGGTGTAGAGGTCGACCAGCGCACCGAGGCGCGGGTCGCGGACGGGCACGACGCCGACGTTCTTGTCGATCGTCGCGAACGGGTAGTTCGCGGCCTCGACGCCGGCCTTCGTGATGGCGTTGAACAGCGTGCTCTTGCCGACGTTCGGCAAGCCCACGATGCCGATTCCGAGCATGGGCCCTCCCAGGGGGCGACCGAAGTCGCCGCACGATCGACGCGGCGAGCGGCCGGGGCCACCCGCCACGGCGCAGCGCCCGCCATGCTACCCGACGACGTCCGGCGTCGCCGTCGGGCCGGCGGTCGGCCCGTGCTATCCTCGCGCGCATGAACGCCACGCCCCATGCGCCCGTCCGCGTCGGCCTGCTCGGCGTCGGTACGGTCGGGACCGCCTTCGCCGACCTGCTCCGGTCGCGTTCCGACCTGCTCCTCGCGAAGGCGCTGGTGCGCGATCCCACCAAGCCCCGCAGGATCGTTCGGCCGGAGTCGGTGCTGACCACCGACCTGGACGAGGTGCTGGAGCGCTCCGACCTGATCGTCGAACTCATGGGCGGTACCGACGACGCCGTCGACGCCATGCTGGCGGCGCTCGCGCGGGGCAAGGCGGTCGTGACCGCGAACAAGGCGGCGCTGGCCGAGCGGTGGGACGACCTGCTCCCCGCCGTGCAGGAGGGCCGCCTTCACTTCGAAGCGTCGGTCATGGCAGGCGCGCCCGTGATCGGCGCCGTCGCAGGGTCGCTGCGGGGCAACGCCCCGATCGAGATGCACGCCGTGCTGAACGGAACGTGTGGCTACGTGCTGGCCCGCCTGGAGCAAGGGGTCGGCTACGATGCCGCTGTCGCGGAGGCGCAACGGCTCGGCTACGCCGAAGCCGACCCGACGCTGGACGTGTCCGGCCTCGACGCCGCGCACAAGCTGGCCGTCATCGCCCGGTTGACGGTCGATCCGGGGATGCCGTGGGAACGCGTGGCGAGCGCGACGCGCGGCATCGAGCGGCTCACGCCCGGCATCGTGCAGGAGGCGATGGAGGACGGCGGACGCGTGCAGCTGGTGGGCAGCATCGTGCCGGTCGACGGTCGGTGGCGCACCACGGTTCGGCCGGTCTACCTGCCGGCCGGACACCCGCTGACCACCGGCGACGAGACGCGCGCCGCCATGATCTACCGCGGCATCGGCGGCGAGGTCTTCCTCGCCGGCCCGGGCGCGGGAGGGATCGAGACCGCCGCCGCCGTTCTGGGCGACGTGCTCGCGGCGGCCGCCGGTCGGCCCGGCCCCGCACCCGCCACCGCCGCCGCACCGGTGCCGGCCACGGCGCAGATCGAGGACTTGGGCGAGCTGGACCCCGTGGGAAGCGACCGATCGTCGGCCTCGACGCCGGCGTGACCCGAAGCCCGGTCGGTCCCGCGCGCGGCGAGGCGGTTCGCGTCCGCAGCAGCCGAGCCAGCGCCGACGACGGCGCGACCGTCGCGCTGGACGACGCGCTCCTGTCCGGGCTGGCGCCGGACGGAGGGTTGTACCTGCCCGACCGCGTTCCGCCCCTGCCGGACGATTGGGACGCCGCCGACGGCATCGGCGATCTGGCGGCCCGCACGCTGGCTCCGTGGTGGGGCGACGAGGCGTCCGAGGTGGCGCCGTTGCTGCGCGACGCCCTGTCGTTTCCGGTGCCGCTGCGACCGATCTCCGACGGAACGTACCTGCTGGAGCTGTTCCACGGCCCGACGCTGGCGTTCAAGGACGTCGGCGCGCGCGTCATGGCGCGCCTGGTGAGTCGCGCGCTGGCGCGAAGGGGCGGACGCGCCACCGTGCTGGTCGCCACCAGCGGCGACACCGGTTCGGCGGTGGCGGACGGGTTCGCCGGCGTTGCGAACGTGCGCGTCGCGCTGCTCTATCCGCGCGGTCTGGTCAGCGACGTGCAAGAGCGGCAACTCACGGCGTCGCGACCGAACGTGCGCCCGTTCGCCGTCGAAGGCGACTTCGACGCCTGCCAGCGCTTGGTCAAGGCCGCCTTCCGCGACCGGGACCTGCAGGAGGTCGGCCTGACCAGCGCCAACTCGATCAACGTCGGTCGCCTGCTGCCGCAAGCGACGTACTATCTCTGGGCCGACGCCCTGGCGCGCAGGGACCACGGCGTGCGCGAGCCGCTGCGGTTCGTGGTGCCGTCCGGCAACCTCGGCAACCTCACCGCCGGTCTGCTGGCGCACGACGCCGGCCTGCCGGTCGCCCGCTTCTTGGCCGCGCACAACGCGAACCGCTACCTGCCCGACGTCTTGGCCGGACGCCGCGACCGCGACCAGGTCGCTCCCACGGTCCGTACCGTGTCGAACGCCATGGACGTGGGCGCGCCCAGCAACGCCGAGCGATTGTGGGCACGCTACGGCGACCGGCTGCGCGACCACGTCGACGCCCTGTCGATCGACGAAGCGGCCACCTACGCGCGCATGTGGCGCACCTGGCGGGAGGAGGGCGTGCAGGTCTGTCCGCACACCGCGGTCGGTCTCGAGGCGTTGGTGCGATGGCGCGCCGCGGGCGAGATCGGACCGGCCATCGTGCTCGCGACCGCCCACCCCGCCAAGTTCCCAGCGGCGTTCGCGCGCGCCACCGGTAGCGCGCCGGAACCGGCCGAGGCGCTCGAGGCGCTGCGAGACGTGCCTACCACCGTCGAGCCGTTGGTGGCCAACGATGCCGCACTGAAGCGCGCGCTGCTGGACGACGCCGGCTGGAGCCGCGTGCGGACCGAACGGGCGTAACGCCCCACGACCGCGGGTCGCAGGGTCCCGTTGCGGCGTCGTTCATCTCGCTCCTTCGCGGCGCACGAACGGACCGTCTTCGCCCTCGCCCAGATGCACCACCCGCAGCGCGCGCATCAGGCGCAGCAGCTGCGCCGACACCGAGGCGCGCACGAGGTGCCGCTCCCGGTCGCTGGCCGCGCCGTCCGGCGCGTAGCGCTCGCCGTACGTGCGTACGATCAGCGGCTCGAGCGTCAGCGGCGTCGCCCGCGCGTCGAGCAGCGACCGCTCGCGCGCCAGGCGGTGGTCGCGTGCAGCGTCCAGCGCAGCGTCCGCATCGGGCGTGGCCGGTCCGTGGGCCAGCGCCAGCCAGCGGGGCCGTAGGGCCCGAACCCGGGCCAGGCTGTCCAGGTACGCGTCGGCGTCCCCTTCCGGCAGGCCGATCCACGGGGCCCCCGATCCGGTGGCCAGATCGCCCCCGATCACGCCCTCGCCGTCGACCACCAGCACGAGATGGCCGGGCGCATGCCCGGGCGTATGGACCGCCCGTACCGTCCGCCCCGCGACCATCAGGGTGCGACCGTCCTGAAGCGGGGCGACCTTTTGGGTGGGGATGCGGCCGATCTCCAGCGGGTGCGCGCGGACGGGAACGGCCCCCGTGGCGCGCAGCAGCGCGGGCAGGCCGGTTACGTGATCATCGTGCCCGTGCGTCAGCACCACGCCGGCCAGGTCCCGCATCCCGTGTGCGCGGAGGCGATCCAGAAGCCGATCCGCATCGTCCGGATCGGAAAATCCGGGATCGACCAGCAAGGCGCGACCGTTCGCCAGCACGACCGTGGTCCAGGTGCGATCGAAGGGAGGGAGGGTGTCGCTCCGCAGCCCGACCTGGATCACGCCGGGCGCGACGGTCCGTTCCTCCACCGGCTCAGCGCTCCAGCAGCAGACGCCGTACCGTGGCGAGCGCGTGCTCGGGCGCGACCGGATGATCGGGCACCACGCCGCTGCCCAGCCAGGTGGGACCACCGATCGGCGCCAGCACGCCGGTCGCGATCCACAGTTGCGACCCGTCGCGCAGGCAGAACGGCAGGACCGCCTCGACGTTGCCGGCGCTGGTAGCGCCCACCACCGTGGCCCGGCCCGACGCCTGCAGGGCGCCCGCCAGGCCCTCGGCGGCGCTGTGCACGTCGCCGTCGATCCAGACGCCCAGCGGCAGGTCGGTGGCCGGCGT
>JBBDSD010000163.1:0-1336 GCA_040905065.1 Trueperaceae bacterium
TCTACGCCGGGATGACCGCCGAGGTGACGATCGTCGTCGAACCCAAGGGCTGACCGCGCGTCCACGCCGGGCTACCCTTCGGCGAGACCGGCTGGTCCTTCTGGGTGATCGATCCGCGGTAGTCATCTCGGGGTACTGTCACCGCCTCGATCGAGCACCTGACAGACGGGAGACTGTGTGCGGACGAACGGATCGGCGCCTGCGCCCTCCTGGGCGGGGAACCCGGCGCGATCGTGATCGCCGCGATCGTGCTGACACTCGCCGCCACGGCCGCGGGCACGCTCATGAGCTACGCCTACGACGACGACGCGCCGCCGGCCGCTCGGCTGGCGTACGGGGCGGCGACCGGGCTCGTCGTGCTGTCGGCCGCCGGGTTCGTCCTCGCCCACCTGGTCGGGATCGGGATGGCCGCGGTTGGTGCGGGCATCGTGGTGGCGCTCCCCTTGGCCGCCCTGGTTCGCTCGACCGTGCGTGCGCGCCTTGTCGACGACGCCCGGACCCTGTCGCGCGATCTGGTTGGGGCGATGCGCGAGCCGTCGCTGGCGACGATCGGCCCGATCGCCTATGCCGTGGCGATCACGGCGCTGCTCTGGCTGGTGTTCGATCGCGTAATCGTCGAGCGGGACGGGGGCATGGCGACCGGCTATGTGAACAACTTGGGCGACATGCCCTTCCACATCGGGGTCACGTCCAGCTTCGCGTTCGGTCAGAACTTCCCCCCCGAGGACCCCACCTTCGCCGGCACGGGCTTCGTCTACCCGTACCTCTCCGACCTGATGGCGGCGTTGTTCGTCGCCCTGGGCGCCTCATTCCGCGACGCGATCTTCATCGGGAACCTCGTCCTCGGCCTCGCCCTCGTCGTCGTCCTCCACCGGTTTACGCGGGTCCTGACCGGCGATCGGCTGGCCGCCTACCTGGCGCCGGTGCTGGTCCTGTTCAGCGGCGGCCTGGGCTGGCTGCTGTTCCTGCAGGATGCCGCGTCGAGCGAAACGGGTCTGGTTGGGCTCCTGGGCGCACTCGCCCGCGACTACACGATCACGTCCGAGGGGCCGCTCCGTTGGGGCAACGCGATCACCACCCTGCTGGTCACCCAGCGCAGCCTGTTGATGGGGATGCCCATTGCGCTCCTCGCGTTGACGCTGCTCTGGCGACTGATCCACATGGACATCTCGCGACCGGCGCCGATCAGCGCTCGAACCATCGCGATCGCCGCCGGGATCCTGACCGGAAGTCTCCCGCTCGTGCACGCCCACTCGTTCGTCGTGGTGATGGGGACGGCGTTCCTGCTCGGGTTGTTGTTCCGGCAGTGGCGTGAGGATCGCTGGCGTCCGTGGCT
>JBBDSD010000164.1:0-2197 GCA_040905065.1 Trueperaceae bacterium
GTGTCGGAACCGGGGGGCTGGGACTGTACGTGGCGCGCAGCATCGTCGAAGCGCACGGCGGTCGCTTGGTGGTCGAAGCGTCCGGACCCGGCGGTACGGTCCTGCTCGCCTACCTCGGCGACGGACGGAGGGAGGACCCGGCATGACCCACGCCCCCGAGCCGACCCCGCAGGGCGACGGACCCGCCGCCACGCGGGTGCTGATCGCCGACGATCATCCGCTCTTCCGCATGGGCTTGGCGCACGCACTGCGTGGTCGCGGGTTCGACGTGGTGGCCGAGGCGGAGAACGGTCGTCACGCTGTCGAGCTGGCCCGCGCCCGCCGCCCGGACGTGGTGCTCCTGGACGTCCGCATGCCGGTCATGGACGGGATCGAGGCGTGCACCGTCCTGGCGGCCAGCGATCCCGCGCCGTGCGTGGTGATGCTGACCACCTACGACGAGCCGGCCGTGATCCACGCGGCGCGGCGCGCCGGCGCGACGGCGTACCTCTCGAAGGAGACCGATCCGGCGCGGCTGGCCGAACTGCTGGTCAAGATCGTGCAGGAGCGCGGCCGGGACTGGATGCCGCAGGTGGACCTGCCCGAGCTCACCGGCCGCGAGCGGGAGACGTTGGCGCTGCTCGCAGACGGCCTCACCAACCGCGAGATCGCCGATCGGCTCGGGATCGGTGCCGAGACGATCAAGGACCACGTCGCCTCGCTGTACCGGAAGTTCGACGTGAACGACCGCGTGTCGTGCGTGCGGGAAGCGGAGCGCATGGGCTTCGTCTGACCGCTTCGTCTGACGGCTTCGTCGGGCGGCTCCGTCTGACGCGGGCGGCTTGGGCGGCGTCGGCCGCGTCCCGATGGGACGCGGACCCAGATCGCCCGTGCTCGAACCGGGTGTGGGACCGTGGGCGTCGCGCGACAGGTCGGCCGCGGTCCGATCGGTCGCTGCGGAGCCGGCGCTAGCGCCCTAGCCTGGCGTCATGCCTTCCAGCGCAGCGCCTCCCCGTACAGGACCGTCCCGCGTTCATTCCGCCCGACGCGGCGTCACGCTGATCGAACTCCTGGTCGTGCTGGCGGTGCTCGCGGTCCTCGGTGGCGCCTTGGCGTGGGCGTGGCGACCGTCCTCCGTCTGGCGCAGTGCCGAGGCGTACCGGACGCTGGTCCGCTCGGCCCGCATCGCGGCGCTGGCCGGCACGCCCACCTCGGTGCGCTACCAAGTCGGCGAGCGTCGCTTCGTCGCGCGCCGCGACGATGCGGACCGTGGGCATCTGCCGTGCGAAGGGACGGTCACCGGCGGCATCACGCCCGAATCGCGCGTGGCGGTGACGCGCACCCTTCGCAGCGGCGTCGTCTGGCGACCGGACGGCACCGGCCGATCGTGCGGTGGGGGCGGCGTGTACGGCGGCCGGATCCGGTTCGAGGGGTCGGACGGAGAGCGCGTCGACGTGGTCGTGGCGAGCACCGGGCGCCTGCGGATCGAGCGGGTCGAGGACGGTGCGCCGTGACGCGGCTCGGTTCCGGTCCTGCGCGACCGTCTCGGAGCGCCGGCCTGACGTTGGTCGAGGTTCTGGTCGCAGCCGCGGTGCTCGTGATCGTGTCGACGGCGACGGTGGGACTGCTGCTGGCGGCGCTGCGGCTGCAACGCGACGCTGCCGCGACGGAGGAGCGCGTCGAGGGCCTGCGCTCGGAGGCGATCGTCGTCTGGCGGGCGGGCGCTGCCCCGAGCGGATGCCCGTCCGGCTCCGCGGACCCGGGTGCAGACGCGAGCGACGTCGGTCCGTGTCTGCTGTCGTCCGTCCGCTGCGTCGTCGACGCCGCCGGTGGCGCGACCTGTGCCGGCTCCGGACCGTTGCTCCGAACGGAGGTGGCGTGGCGTCGTGCCGGACAGGTCGAGGGGACGCCGCTGCGGGTGTGGCGATGGTCGCCGTGACGGCGGTTCGCCGGACGCCGGTGCGTCGCACGCAGGCGTGTCGAGCCACGGCGCGTCGAACCTCGACCCGTCGCACGACGGGCCTGACCCTCGTCGAGGTCCTGGTCGCGGGCGCGATCGCCGCCGCGCTGTGGGCGGCGGTCGCCGGCACGTTCGTGATCGCGGCGCGCACCGCGAACGGTACCTCGGTCGCCGTGAGCGTGTCGCAACGCCGTGCGCTGGCCGGGTCGCTCCTGCGTCACGAGATCGAGCTGGCCGGGCGCGGCTTGGACGACGGTG
>JBBDSD010000164.1:2207-7964 GCA_040905065.1 Trueperaceae bacterium
CGACGGTGGCCTAGCGTTCGAGCTGGATCCTCTCGACGCGGGCGGCGACCGCATTCGCGTGCGGTACCTGGCCGAAGCGCACCGCGTGGATCCGGTCCGGATCGACGCGACGTTCGACGCGCGACGGGACGGCCAGGGTCGCTGGAACCTGTACCGCACGCCGGCGGGGTCCGTGCGGCAGCCGTGGTTGCTGGGCGTCCGTGGCCTTCGCGTCACGGAAGGACGCGACGGTGCCGGCGCCAAGATCGCACGCAGCGCCCTGGCCGACCGCGACGACCTAACGGCCGTACGGCTCGAGATCCAGCTCGACGAGGCCGAATCGGTCGTCGTGTGGGCGTCGACCGCCCGGTCGCGGACGGTCGCGTCCTCCCGCGACGTCGATCCCGCTCCGGAGGCGCCGTGACCTCGCGGCGCGGGGTGGTCCTGGTCGCGGTGCTGCTGGCCGGTGCGGCGACGTTGGCCGCGGCCACCGCCACCCTCTGGATGGCGAGCGTGCACCTTGCGGGGGTGCGGTGGCAGGAGCGGGAACTGCACGCGCGGGCGGCCGGTCGGGCGGGCGTGCTCCGACTTCGCGCCTGGTCGGAGCGGGAGGGGGCCAGCGGCGAGAGGTGGCCCGACGCGCCCCCCTGGACGTGGCCGGACGACGCAGTGGGGGAGGGCACGACGCTGCGTTGGGCCCGCTACCGCCCGCTTCCGGGCGGCGGCCTCGACGTCGAGATCGAAGCCCACGCGCACGGAGCGACAACGATCGTGGGCGCCAGGCTTCCACCACCTTGAGCACCACCTCGAGGCGATCGTGACGCGGTATCGTGCCCGTCGTGAGCGTACGCGCCCGATTGTGCGCGGCTTTGTTGGCCGCAGGCCGCCCGGTCCGCGCGCCCGACCTGGCCGAAGCGCTGGATCTTCCCGAAGACCGCCTCGGCGACGCCACGCGCGATCTGCAGGCCACGCTGGACCGCGCGGATCTGGGGTTGCAGGTCGAAGCGGTGGCAGGCGGGTACCGGCTGGTGGTCCACCCGTCGGTGATGCCGGACCTTCAGGCGTTCCTGGCGCCGCCTCCGCTGCCGGACCTGTCGAACGCCGCCACCGAGACGCTGGCCCTGATCGCCTACCACCAGCCGATCACCCGCGGCGAACTGGAGGCCTCGCGCGGCGCGTCATGCACGTCGACGCTGGACACGCTGCAGGAGCGCGAGTTGGTGAAGGTGGTGGGACGCAAGGACGTGGTCGGACGACCGCTGTTGTACGGCACGACCGACCGGTTCCTGATCGAGTTCGGCCTGGCGTCGCTGGACGACCTGCCGGACCTGACGCGCGCTCCCAGCGAGTTCCTGCGCGGCTGAGCGGGACTCAGGTCCGGGTGCGACGGACCAACGCCTGCACGGCCGCACGGTAGCCTTCCGGCCCCAGGCCGGCGATGGTACCGACGCATACCGCCGCCAGGAGGCTGCGATGCCGAAACGGCTCGCGCGCGTGGACGTTCGACAGGTGCACCTCGATCACCGGCAGCCCGGTGGCGGCTACGGCGTCGCGCAACGCGACGGAGGTGTGCGTGAAGCCGCCCGCGTTCAGCACCACGCCTACGGTGCCGTCCTCGCGGCAGGCGTGCAAGCGATCGATCAGGGCGCCCTCGTGGTTCGACTGGAAGCAGTGCACCTCCGCCTCCACCTCGCGGCCCCAGGCGATGCAGCGCTCGTGCAGTTCCGCGAGCGTGTCGGCACCGTACACCTCCGGCTCGCGCACGCCCAGCAGGTTCAGGTTCGGGCCGTTCAGCACGGTGATCTTCACGCCGTCGCTCCTTCCCGGTCGGTCGCACGCTCCATGCGGTCCCGCAGTTCGTCCCAGGCGGCCCGCTCCATGTCGGGCGGCACGTCGTCCACCACGCGAGGCCTACCGGGCGCGTCCATCAGCACCCAGCGCCGGCGGCCGGCGCGGACCTTCTTGTCCCGCTCCAGGAACGGCAGCAGTTCGCTCCACGCCCAGCGGTCGGGGCGTGGCACGCGGCGCGAACGCAGCAGGGCCCAGACGGGCTCCGACCAATCCACCGGATCGCGACCCTCGTTCCGTGCGTGGCGTCGCGACAGGATCGCCGCGTAGGCCAGGCCCCAGGCGACCGCGGATCCGTGCGAGAGGCGATGGGCGCTGGCCGCCTCCAACGCGTGCGCCACGGTGTGCCCCAGATTCAGGTGGGCGCGCACGCCCCCCTCGTGCTCGTCGCGGGCCACCACGTCCGCCTTCACGGCGGCGGACGCCGCGACCCAGCGGATCAGCTGGTCCGGATCGGCGTCGGCGGCGAGCTGGCCCTCCGTCACGGCCGTCGTCAACTCGGGATCGTTCAGCAGGCCGTGCTTCAGCACCTCCGCCAAGCCTTCCGTGACCTGGGCCGGCGGCAGGGTGGCCAAGGTGCGTACGTCCATCAGCACCGCACGCGGACGCCAGAAGGCGCCCAGCAGGTTCTTCCCCTCCGGCAGGTTGAGGCCCGTCTTGCCACCGATGGCGGCGTCCGCCATGGCCAGCAGGCTGGTGGGCGCCTGCAGCAGCCCCACCCCCCGCAGGTAGCTGGCGGCCACGAAACCGGCCAGGTCGCCCACCACGCCGCCACCCAACGCCATCACGCCGTCGTCGCGGCCGAAACCGGCGCGCGCCAGGCGGCGGGCCAGGTCGCCGAAGGTGGCCAGGTCCTTGCTCCGTTCGCCGACGGGGACCGGGAACAGGTACACGTCGCGCCCGTCCGCCTCGAACGCGTCGACCACGGGTCCGGCGTGCAGGGTGGCGACCGCGTGGTCGCTGATCACGGCGATCTTGCGGCCGGGCAGATGCGCGGGCGCCTCGCGCAGGACGCCTGCGCCGATGCGTACGTCGTATCCGTTCTCGACCGTGACGCGCACGGTGCGGACGGAACTCACGAGCGTGGCCGCACGGAGCGATCGGGCACGAAGGTGCCGACCAGGTCGGAAAGGCTGCCGCGCTCGCCCCGTCGCGCGGCCAACTCCGGATGCGCCTGCGCCCAGACGGTCAGGCCGTGCACGATGTCTTCGACCACGTCGGTCGATTCGCGCCCGTCGCCCGAAATCGTGAACGAGGCGGCGGCCTCGTACGCCTCGGTGCGCTCGGCCAGCAGTTCGCGGATCCGTTCGGTGGGCTCGCCGATCTCGAGCAGCGGTCGCTTGTGGCGGCGGGTGCGGCGGTAGATCGTCTCGGCGCTGGCTTCGAGCAAGACGACCGGGCCGCGGCTGCGCAGCAGGCGTCGGTTCTCCTCCCGCACGACGGTGCCACCGCCGGTACTGACGACCACCTGGTCCAGCCGCAGGCAGCGACGCACCACCTCGGTCTCGTAGTCGCGCAGCACGCGCTCGCCGTAGAGTTCCAGGATTTCCGGCAGCTTCAGGCAGGTGACCCGCTCGATGACGCGATCGGTGTCGACGAAGGTGAGCGCCAGGCGGCGGGACAGCTCCCAGCCGATCCGGCTCTTGCCGGTACCCATGAAGCCGGCCAGCGCTACCCAGGTGACCGGACGGTCCTTGGGCAAATGGCGCTTGGGCGACGCGGCGGGCGAGGGCATGGCGTCAGTAGCCCGCGACGTAGGTGCGGTGCGTGGCGAGGCGCTCGTCGATCTCGCGCACCGTGTCGCCGCCGAACTTGTCGGTCAGCGCGTCGGCCACCACCAGCGAGGTCATCATGAGCAGCACGATCGAGGCGGCCGGCACGGCGGTGGTGTCGCTCCGCTCGCGTGCAGCGTCGGCCGGCTCGCCGGTGGCGACGTCGACGGTCGGCAGCGGCTTCATGAGGGTCGCGATCGGCTTCATCGCGGCGCGGACCACCAGTTCTTCGCCGTTGGTCACGCCCCCCTCCAGACCGCCGGAGCGGTTGGTCCGGCGGTGCCAGCCGCGAGCCTCGTCCTTGTAGATCGCGTCGTGCACGTCGCTTCCCGCCACGGTGGCGCCGTGCCAGCCGTCACCGATCTCGACCGCCTTCATCGCTTGGATGCTCATGGCGGCCTGCGCCAGGCGACCGTCCAATTTTCGGTCCCACTGTACGTGCGACCCCAGGCCGATCGGCACGTTTCGGAAGCGGGCCTCGATCACGCCGCCCAGGGTGTCGCCGTCCCGCTTGGCCGCGTCGATGCGGTCCATGATGGCGTCTTCGGCGTCCGGATCGAACGTGCGCAACGGACTCTCGTCCAACGCGTCCAGGCGGTCCCAGTCCATGCCGCCGTCGCAGGCGACGCCGGCCAGGCTGATCACGCGGGCGCAGCCTTGCATGCCGGCGGTTTCCAAGAGTCGGAGCGCGACGGCGCCGGCCGCCACGCGCGAGGCGGTCTCGCGGGCGCTGGCGCGCTCCAGTACGTCGCGCAGGTCCTTGTGTCCGTACTTGATGCCGCCCGCCAGGTCGGCGTGGCCGGGGCGCGCTTCTGTCAGGGCGCGCTTGCGGGGTTCCTCGCTCGGCTCCGGCCCCATCACGGCGGTCCAGTTGCGCCAATCGCGGTTCTCGATCTGCAGGGAGAGGGGCGCGCCGGTGGTGCGGCCGGCGCGCACGCCGGCCAGGATGGTGGCGGCGTCCTTCTCGATCGCTTGGCGGCCGCCGCGACCGTAGCCGCCCTGCCGGCGCCGCAGCCACGGATCGACGTCGCGGGCGGCGACCAGGTCGAGTCCGGCCGGTATGCCGTCCAGCATCACGGAGAGCGCTGGACCGTGCGATTCGCCAGCGGAGAGGAAGCGGATCATGAGCAGGAGGGTACCACGGGGGTGCGGCGTCGCCGGAAGCGGGACGGTGCGCAGGCAAGGGGGGTGAGGGCGGTCGGCGAGGGCGGTCACGCGTTCGCGCCCGACCTGGAGGACCAGATCGGGCGCGAACGGGCGGTGATGCGTGCGGCGGAGCCGGACCGCCGCCGTGCGGATCGGTCAGTCGAGCACGTCGGCGGTGACGACCAGCAGCAGTTCGGTGCGCTCGTCCTCGATCTCGGTCGTGCCGAACAGGTTGCCGATGATCGGGATGGCACTGAGGACCGGAATGCCGCGCTCGGTCTGCGTGAACGCGTTCTGCAGCAGGCCGCCCAGCAGGATCGTCTGGCCGGGTTGCAGCGTGACGGTCGAGATCACCTCGCGGTCGGAGATGTTCACCAGCTGCGGCGTCGCTTCGATCAGGTCGGACACGGTGGCCCGCACCTCCATGGTGATGCGCCCGTCGGAGGCGACGCGCGGCGTGACGTCGATCTGCACGCCGTACTGGATCGTCTCCGGATCCTCCCGGTTGGGGAGGACGACGGTGAGCTCGCCGCCCGACCGCATGGTGGCGTTGCCGTTGTTCAGTACCGTCAGGGTGGAGTCGTCGACCCGGCGGGAGAGCCCCTGACTTTCGAGCGTGTCCAGAACCGCCCCGATGTTCAGGCCGCTGACGGCGTTCTGCGCGTCGAACACGAAACGCAGGCCGCCGCTGAGCAGGTTGGTGGCGAAGTTGCCGGCGGCGGCGGTCAGGTCGATGCCCAGGTTGCTGGCGGTGCGCCGGTTGATCTCCTGAATGCGGACCTGCACGTTGATCTGCTGTTGTGGCACGTCCAACTGCGGGATCAGGTCGCCGATGCTGGCCTGCACGGCGGCGGGGGCGGTCACGATCAGGCTGTTCGTGCGTGGGTCGGCGACCACGGTGAAGCCGCGGCGGCCCGCGCCAGCGGTGCCGTTCTCGCCGTTCTCGCCGTCTCCGGCCACTTCGCCGGCCACGATCACGTCGCTCTCCTGCAGGACCTCGGCCAGGTCGGCT